>DCAF01000078.1 GCA_002311915.1 Sulfurovum sp. UBA1140
ACAAGCCAAAGAGAGAGGATATAAAATTTATTCTTGAAGACTATTACAGGGTCGCCTGACTATAACTATTTTTTATAATTAGTTATAGTTACAGCTAGAGCATTGTTTATTATGTGCTGGTTTTGGTGACTCTCAAATTATGCACTATGAATATAAATGGAGTTTTACAGGTTTATTAATGAAGATTAACGAAGGTTTTTTAATGATTAACCCCCCTAGCCAAAAGGCTAGGAGATGGTTTACATATTGCTAATGGTATTCTCTAAGAAGAGAACCAAAAGAAGAAGTAGACTGATTCCCGCAGGTCTACTGTAGAGCTTATTGGCTGTAATATAGATAAGCATAATGGTAGCAGCCGTCATGGTTGCTACATCAAAAGCATTCTCTGCCAATGAGATTGGTAGTTCATTAACCAACGCTGCAAATCCAATAACCAGTGTGGTGTTGGCAAGGTTTGAACCAATAATATTTCCAATCGCCATATCCACTTTACCTTTGAACGCAGCCGAGACAGAGATAACCAATTCAGGCAGTGAGGTACCAAAGCTAATCATAATAATACCAATAACCCACTCACTAACACCAAACTCTAATGCAATATAAGAAGCACTCTCAATCGCAAAGTGTGCCCCCCCTACGACAAAAGCAAACCCAACAAGAAGTAATCCTACTGTACTTGACCACTTAAAACCCTCGGTGGTATCATCGGGTATCTCATCGACTCCAAGTCCTTCTGAATCTTCAAAAAGAAAGAGCATATAGGCAAGCATTAGAATAAGCAGAAGTATGCCATCTAAAAAAGAGATAACACCATCAATACTCATGAGTAAAAAGAGTATAATGGGTACCAATGCCCATGTGCTATCTTTAGCAAAAAAATCTCGTTTTGGTGTAATTTTTTTTGAAATTAAAAAGATAATCGCCAAGACCAAGGTGATGTTAAAGATATTGCTTCCTATCGCATTGGCGACAGCAATTTCAGGCTTATTGTCCATACTGGCTGTAATACTCGCAGCCATTTCAGGAAGACTGGTTCCCAATGCCACAATGGTGGCTCCAATGACAAACTCTGAGATGTTGAAATGTACCGCTATTCTTTCACTTTGATTAACAATAAAGTCTGCACCCACAATAAGTGCGCCCATCGCTAAAATAAATATAACAAAATCCACTAATTTTTCTCCGTTCTTACTATTAGACTGTTGGGAAGATTGAATTTTTTGATGAGTGCCTCCTCCTTAGACCTCATTTCACCGCTATCTCTCTCATGGTCATACCCCAATAGATGAAGTAGACCATGAATAAACAGCAGTGAGAGTTCATCATTTAAACTGTGATTAAGCAAGTGAGCTTTCTCTGCTATAAAATCAGCAGATATGACAATAGAACCCAAAGGCATCTGTTCAAACTCTCCTGTAATGGGGAAGCTTAAGACATCCGTAGGTTGATTTTTCCCTCGATAATCACAATTATACTGTTGAATGGTAGGATTATAACATATCGTAAGGTCAATCTCTCTTGAACTCAGCATATTTGAAATGGTTTCTAAACGTGTTTGGTTGATATTTAATGTGGTGAGGTTTTCAATATTTAACATGGCTTAGAGTTTATCTAAAAGTTGGTAAAATATCTTTAAAAAAAGGCATAACTTTATGGTAAAGAGAGCAGTTTGTATTATCTCAGGAGGAATGGACAGTGCGTTAAGTGCAATGATAGCCAAAACAGAAGGGTATGAGATTATTGCAGTACATTTTAATTATGGACAGCGTACCGAGCAGAAAGAGCTGGACTCTTTTAGAAAAATAGCCAAATACTTAAAGGTGATAGAGAGCTATGAGATTGATTTAGACTTTTTTAAACAGATAGGGGCTTCAGCCTTAACCGATAGTAGCATAGAGGTTCCAACAGGTGGAATAGAAGCAGGTGTTCCCATTACCTATGTTCCTTTTAGAAATGGTATTTTTATCTCGATTGCCACAGCCATTGCCGAAAAACATCAAGCCCAATCACTCTTTATTGGGGTAGTAGAAGAGGACAGCAGTGGGTATCCTGATTGCAGAGATGCCTACATTAATTCGATGGAAACCTCTATTAACTTGGGGACGAAAGATGAGACAAAGTTAAAAATTAAAATGCCACTGGTACACATGAAAAAAGAGCAGATTGTTCAAAAATCATTAGAGTTAAAGGTTCCCCTAGAGGATACATGGAGCTGTTATAAAGAAGAGAGCCAAGCTTGTGGAGTTTGTGACAGTTGTAGATTAAGACTTAAAGGCTTTAAGAATGCTGGGGTGGTGGACAGCATTTCTTATGTGTAAATCTTTTAAAATTTTGTAATTTTAACAATACTTTTTATATAACTTAGCTATACTTTCACCAATGAAAGATGATTCTAGTTACATCTTTAGTCTGCTTTATATTGATGACTCCTTAGTTAACAGTACAATTCATCTAAAAATTAAACTTATTATTAGATTTTCAACCATCTTAGAAATAGGGTGTATTAAAACATAAAGGATTCTCAATGGCAGAATTAGTAAACGGAACAGTAAAATGGTTCAACAGCGAAAAAGGTTTCGGATTTATCGAACAAGAAGATGGTGGTAAAGATGTATTTGTACACTTTCGTCAAATTAACAGCAATGGTTACGACCGTGTTTCATTAAACGATGGTCAGAAAGTTACTTTCAAAATCGGTCAAGGTGAAAAAGGTCTTCAAGCAGAAGATGTTACAGGTCTGTAATCTTTTTCAATGAGCAGATTTTTTCTGCTCAATAACTTTTAAAACAACTTCTTTTTTACCCCTCCAACTTAAACTTAGTAATTATCAAACAATTTTTTCTTTTTTTATCTAAATGAGCATGATACAAAATATAGATTATGGATTGGGTGATGCTTTTTAATAAGAGAAAAATTTTTTCTTATTAAATAAGAACTTTTTGTTACAATGCCGACAATAAAAGATGCAAGGGCAATAAATTGGCAACCACAACAAAAGAAATCA
>DCAF01000006.1:0-237 GCA_002311915.1 Sulfurovum sp. UBA1140
ATCCACCTTTGCTTACTATTTTTAGAAAATCTTCCATACTATGTGCCAATATCGAATTGGCAAACTGGTCATATTCGTCTATGAGTAGATATATACTATCATTTTTTATTGTCCTAAAAAAATATTTCATTAAACCCGTAGGTGTTTTAATATCATCTATTTTATCAACATATTTTTCATAGCCATAATCTGTAAAATACCGATAGATAGCTAATTTAATATTATCTTTAAACCCCT
>DCAF01000006.1:437-16823 GCA_002311915.1 Sulfurovum sp. UBA1140
TCCAAAGCGTCTTGGGCGTAAAAAAATCACAAAACTCTCATTAAGCTTTTCTAAACGCTCTATCTGTTTGGTTTTGTCAATATAAAAATAATCATTATTAATTTTTATTTTTTTAAAATTACTTTCGCCATATATTATCTTTTTCATTTGTCTCTATCCTTTTTGCGATATAAGTCATTATATCCTCTTTCCAACAAATCTCTTTTTGAAACTTTTTTTGTTTTGGTTAGTTTAATTTTTTTGGTTCGATACTTTAAATCATTAAAACTCTGCACCAAACATCACCCTAAATTGGGATTTATCTTGAACATCTTCATTATACATCCACTCAAACGTAATGGGAATGGGTAGTTTATGTAGTAAAAGGAAATCACTCTCTATCCCCACGGTTGTCTCTTGGTATTGTTTTGTTTGGGAAGCAAAATCAAAGTCATAAAATTTATGTTTTGCGTAAAGGGTCTCTCGTTGTAACGAGAGGGGGAAAGAGAAGAAGTAGAGTGGAGTATCAAATACCTTATATAGGCTCACCTCGGCTACTTTTGCCTCTTTGGCGTAAAATGTTCCCAAAAGTGTTGGCATAATAATTTCTGACTTCTCTTTTTGGAAACTTCCCCAACTGTCACTTATTCGTATTCCTTTCTCTAAAAAAGGATTAAGTGTGTCACTATTAAGATACGAAAGTTCTATACCCACATAACTCTGCCATCCCAATTCACTCACTCCTTTATAGGTAGCTCCTAAACTATTGTCACCTCGGTCTTCTGAGCTAAAAAGCTCAAGATAATTTAGTTGATTGGGGTATTTACTAAGTCCAAACTGTTTGCTGTTACTTATATCTAAAGAGAGGCTAATCGGTTTTCGGTGGTTTGAATCATACGCCTTTATATACTCTAGTTTTGATGACCCACGCCAATACCCTGTGGCTAAAAAAGGAAATTTCACATAAGCAGAATAGCCGTGGTCTCGTTCTATATCTCCACGATAACCATCATCATGATTTACACCATAAACGCTACCACCAAACTCTACAGGGTAAGCTTGATTAGAATAATTTAACCCACCCACAACTCTTGTTTTTTCATACAGAAGCAGAGCCGAGAGGCTATTTTGCATTAGTGGGTCATAGAAGTTGGCTTGAAGATTGAGTAAAAAACCATCATAAGAGTTATATCCCATCCATTGATTTAGTGAGCTATAACGTAGTTGAGTTAAGGGGTGATAGGCTTTAGAAGGCAAGGGAACAGAGGCTTTAAATGGTTTATTTAATTTACTTAAAACAGTTTTTGGCTCCTCTAATCCATAATCATATATGGCTACTTTGGCATCATAAGGCTTTAATTCTATTCGTTGATAATTGTACTCTTCTGCTCCAATGGTGACCACAAGGGCTTCATTGCCATTAATTATTTTACACTCTATAATATCATCACCTTGACCCATTCTTTCTATTTTAGAACCGTTGTAACGGTACACTGTCGAGCCATGCTTGGTTCCTGCAATAAAGTAGATGTTTCCACTTTCATCAACATCACAAACAAAACCATAATGACCGTGATACTCAACCATCTCTTTTTTGTTTTTATAGAGCATTCTACGTTTTCCACTCTGTTTAAAGTAATAAAGATTACCTTCTTTATCAATATGAACACTAGAGCTACTGGTGTCATAAAATTTACCGTTAATATAGATGTGTGGTTCTTCTAATGAGGCTTCTATATCAAAATAGACAGCATTCCCATTGGGTAGGTATCCTTGAATCATTTTTGATTCTGTCCCCTCTTTAATATAAGCACTTTTGTTATACAGACCCATCTTTATTTTGGTGGGGGATATTTTGGCAGAGCTTTGCGTGTAGTAGTTGCCATCCACTTTAAAGACCTCTCCGACTCTCCATGCTCCTTCGCTAAAAGTTGCCTTTTTTTGGCTTTTTTCATAGTGTAAAATCTTTGGTGAGCCAACCTTATCACCAATTAGAGTCATAATCTCGTTACCGACAACATTCAAGGGTACAAAGAGTTGACTCTGGGCTACTACTGTGGTATTGGTTACATTAAAAGGGGCATGTTCTTTTTTTATGTCGGCAACAAACTCATCTAAAAGGGTCTCAAAATCTTTTCCAAACTGCTCTATAAAAACCGAATTGGTAAAAAAAGGAAAAAGTTGAGCAGAGAAGGTTTTAAAGTAGTGATTGACCTTTTTTACCCCATATTTTTTAACCAAAAAGGCTTGAAAGAACCCTCCTACTAAATAGAATTTCTCGGCATACGGAAACTCTAGGGTTTCATTGTACATCAGTGCAGGGGTGATTTTACCTGCCTTTGCCAAGGTTACTACCTCTGCTAAAGCATATCCACTATAGAGCCGTCCACCATTGGCAAAACGTGACTCATTCATTACAGCATTTCCTTCTAATATAAAAGAGCTCTCTAGCAGATTGGGAATGGGGAAAAGTGGATAAAAACCCAATAAAGAAAAGGGGGTATTTCCTAAAATCTTATGACTATATTTTGAAACCATGTTCTCTTTGGGGTTGAGCTGAAAATTGTGGGCAGTCTCATGAATAATCAGGGTCTTTAGCCATGAGTTAAAACAAAAGTAGTCAATATACCCCGCACCTGCTCCATAAAAAAGTTGGGCATTAAAAGGAACCTGCGTCGAAAAAGCATTGGCTATCTGATTGTTTGACGAGGCTAATCCCACATAAAGCCTGTCATCAAGTTCAAATCCAAACTCATCGGTGTAGCGTTTTATTATCTGTTCTTGATACCTTTTAAGTTCAGGAAGCACTTTTGCATACTCTGCTGAATAACCATAGGTTAATTTGCCCTCTTGGCTTATTAAATAATCATCAGGAACCACAGCCGATTGGGCTTCAAGAATGAAGGGTAGTAGCGATAGAGCCAAAAGTGATTTTACGATTTTAAACATGAAGTTCCTTCAAATTAATGGATATGTATCAAACTGTTTCTATCATCTTAATGATAAAAAGTTAAAAGCAGACTTAATCCTAAGATGTAAGGTTTAAATTGTAAGATTTCAATCAAATGGAGTAAACCAAAAATGTTCAATCTAAAAGAGCTACAACAGACCCCTCAACGAAGAGCATAAAAAAGAAGAGAACCAAACCGAAGCGAACACTCAAGAACTGCTTAAATCTATTATCCCATAATAGCGAAAAACCACCTCTCTTTAGGGGGTGGAGTTGTCAAGGTTCTATAAAAATGAGAATAAAACCACCCCAATAAAATCACTTAGAATATCATACAAATCAAATGAACGACTGGGAATATAATATTGTGTTCCCTCTTCTATCACAGCAAAAGTAAAAACGATTAAAGCCCCCAACTGTATATTAAATCCAAGCAGTGTATAACTTTTAAATTTTAATCCATAGTTTAGAAGCAGTGCCATCACTCCATATAAAATCACATGACCTATCTTATCACCATAGGGAATATGCCCCAAAAGCCTAAAGGCAAAGTTATGGTCTGCTGTATCGGCTAAAAATATAATAAATAAGATAAAGATAAAAAAACCCAATGGCAAGGCGATTCGCCAATTGATACTACGCATGGTTTTGTACCAACTCTTTGGCAAATTTCGTATCAATTTTTGCTCCCATCTGCTCAAACATCGCATAATAACCTAAAAGTGTTCTGTCTAAAAAAATATATTCGGCATTTATTTTATGTATGGCTTCTATTTGTGTTTTTTGTACCTGCATAATTGTTTCAAACCCTCTTTTTGAAAAGCCATTACTCTCTTTGAAGTCATAACTATCTTCTTGAAATATCTCTATATAAATCCTATCAAGTGGCTTAATAACATTACGGTAAAACGCCAACATCTCTTCATCATTTGCTCTATCTATCATGTCTAAATCATGATACTGCTCAACCAATATCATATCATCTTCACCCAATATTAGCGAGTTGTGTAGTTTAGAGAATGAATGCAGAAATGCATCATCAAACCGTTTGACACATCCAAAATCTATCATCCCCAATCTACACTCACTCATAAAGATAAAATTACCTGGATTGGGGTCAGCATGAACAGTTTTTAGTTTATATAAACTTATAAAAAAGCTATCAAAAATGGTCTGTGCAAAATCGTCTCTCTCTTGTTGTGATGGATTTCGTGCTAAAAATTGCTCAAAGCTATCACCCTCTAAAAATGAAGAGCTTAAAACCTTTAGGGTAGAGCGTTCATCTATTACCGTGGGGATTATTATTTTATCATGCTTCAAATTTTGCTCAAAAAATCGTGTGTTTTGGGCTTCATGCTCATAGTCTACCTCTTCATGTAGTCGCTCCTCTATCTCTTGCATAATGTGGTCGATATTTTTCCCACCTGCAAAGCGTTTGATTCCAAATTTCAAAATTCCCAAATCACTCTCTATACTGGTAGCAATCCCTGGATATTGTACTTTAACGGCTATCTTCTGCCCATTATGAGTGGCTAAATGAACTTGTCCCAAACTGGCACTTCCAAATGAGTTGCCATCAAAACTATCAAAAACTTCTTGGGGATAGGCTCCTAACTCTTGTTTGATAATTTTTCGTATTAACGCCTTGTTGATAGGGGGAATATTAGAGAATGATTTACCAATTTCATCCAGATACTCTTGTGGTAAAAACGGCATACCCAAAGCGATATGTTGGGCTATTTTGACCGATATGCCTTTGAGTTCCCCCAAAGAGTCGATAATTACCTTTGCGATTTTGGCATGGGTATCAGACTTAGAAGCCTCTTTTTTATCTTTAGACATAAAAGCTCTTTTAACAGCCCCCTTGGTGGTGGTTGCCCCGATTTTTAGCATCGCTTTTCCAACTACTTTTCCTCTGGCTATTTTGGATGTGGGGATACTATTTTGCATCAAAAATTCCTTTAAGGTCTCTTTTTATCTTGGCAAATTTTGTTTTTTTGGTAGAGAACTTTTCCAAAGAAGAGAGCAGATGGGTCTTAAATAGAAACATCCCCAAATCATGAGCTTTGTTCATAACAGACGATTGTAGTAGTGCCTCTATTGCACCCAAAGAGTGGTCAATAAACTGCGTGGTGTTCTCAAACATCTCTGAATCATCTTTGACCCAATAGGCGACCACCATAATATAGTAATCCCAAAAGAGCCGTGGCAGATGCTCTTCTAGTGGTGGCTTGGGAATCTCTTTGGCTTCTATGGCAATCTCTAGCATATCTTGTATGATATCGGTAAAGATTTTATTGTTGCTATAGAGCGATTCTAGTTTTAACCCCGATGAGTGAAAAACCATATCAGAAATTTGTAAAATAAACTCTCTATCTTCTAAGTATAACTCTAACTCTGTCTCAATAAGTGTCTGTAACTGCTCTCGAAGGGTATAGGTATTAAAATCCTCTATCCCTTGCAAAATTTGTGCCGTCTCTTTGTGTTTCTGCTCCACATAAGCATAGAGTATCTTCTCTTTGGTCGGAAAATAGTTATAGATGGTCGGGTTACTCACCCCTGCATTTTTTGCCATCTCTCTCATCGAGGCACTTTTAAAACCTTTTTCAATAATAAGGTCAACGGCAGACTCTAAAATTTTAGCTTTTGTCTTCTCTTTGGCTGATTGTGATACTTTCATCTTGGCTCCTATGTCTATAAATATTTAATATAGTATACAATAAAATAGTTAATTTATTAATTATTTTATAGTAAATTAAAAAATAACCTTTTGCACTCCTCAACCAAATGCACCCTCTCCCCATTTTTATTACACAAAACCCCAACTTTTCCACGCTCATCTTTAAGCGTAATGGTCACCCCTCCTTGAACAGCCACCAAATTATCAATCGTAAAAAGTTGCTGATTTAACGTAATCTTCTCGCCAATAAACTTCAAAATCTTAGAAATATTGGGAACAAATGGCATTGGGCTTTAGCTTTGTTCCAGCTCTCCTCAGGTGGAATGCATAGACAATTTAAGCATTAATGCATATATAAACATAAAAAATAGCTATAAAATCATATTTACATATATAAAAATTCCCATAAAAGTCTTAAAATCAAGGAAATAGATTATATAATTAATGAAAATTATATATCCAAATGGAATTAAGATGCTAAATAGACTAAGAGTTTACCAAAGAGAGTATCTCAAAAAGATAACAACAAGCTATAAACGATACCTCTTTAAAGAGATAAATTTCAAAAACAGACTTATAGGAGTAATCGGAGCTAGAGGTGTAGGCAAAACAACTCTACTCATACAGTACCTAAAAGAGTTAGATTTGGATTTCAACAAAAAACTCTATATCACTGCTGATACAGTTGGTATCAACTCTCTTTTAGATATAGCCTATCAGTTTAGCAAAGAGGGTGGAGAGGTGCTTGTGATAGATGAAATCCACAAATATAGAGATTTTGAGGTAGAGTTAAAAAATATATATGATATGCTAGATTTACAGGTTATATTTTCTGGAAGCTCTGCCTTGCAGATAGATAACTCCAAAGGTGATTTGAGTAGAAGAGCTAGGCTATATACTCTACAGGGACTATCATTAAGAGAGTTTTTAGAGATGAAAAAAGATATTTTACTGCCTACCTACTCGTTAGAGGAGATTTTGACAAACCATACCAATATTGCCAATGAGTTGCTAATGGATTTTAATCTATTTACAGAGTGGAAAACTTACCTAATTTATGGATATTATCCATTCTATTTTGAGAACCAAGATGATTATCTCATACGACTCAATGAGACGATTAACACAGTTATAGAAAATGACATTCCTGCAATATTCCCTATAGAGTATGCCAATATTGTCAATCTAAAAAAGCTTGTCAAGCTAATATGTGAATCGAACCCATACAAGCCAAATATGAGAAATCTACTAGAGAAGTTAGATATGAAAAATGATTATAGCAGACTATATAGGTATCTACACTATCTAAACCGTGGTCGAGTTATAAATCTAGTTAGAGCCAAAACTAGAGGAGACAATCTTTTTTCTAAACCTGAAAAGATTTATCTAAACAATACAAATTTGCACTACGCATATTGTCAAAACTCAGAGATTGGTACGATACGAGAGGTCTTTTTCTTGTCGATGTTTTTTAGACAACAAGTTGAAGTTCCCAATAAGGGAGATTTTTTTGTAGATGATAAGTATCTGTTTGAGATTGGTGGTAAAAACAAAAGTTTCAAGCAGATAAAAGATATATCAAACTCTTTTGTGGTCTCTGATGATATAGAGATGGGAAGTGGCAATCGGATTCCTCTTTGGTTGTTTGGGTTTTTGTATTGAGAATTATGAAAGGATTGTGATGATATATTATAATGGATTTACCTACTTTAAAAAATAAAAAACATTTGCTTAATAAAATATTAAGTTTATCTCGCTATAATCTCATCCACAAGTTATTAATGGCCCCTTCGTCTAGCGGTTAGGATCCATGGTTTTCATCCATGTTACAGGAGTTCGAGTCTCCTAGGGGTCACCATTTATAACTTGTTCTTCTTTATATTTAGTGGCCCCTTCGTCTAGCGGTTAGGATCCATGGTTTTCATCCATGTTACAGGAGTTCGAGTCTCCTAGGGGTCACCACTAAATTTAATCTTAATTTTTTCAAAGTTGACACGTTTTTGTTTCTGCTTTTTGCAGTACCTCTTTTAGCCGACTTTCCATAATAAAATGACTGTTTTTATCAATGAGTATATGGGTGATTTTAAGTTGACCCTTTGAGCTTAATTTATAGAAAAACAGACTGCTGTTCTGCTCTTTATCTATTGAAATTGCCATATAATTATATTTGATTCCATTGGTATAGTTGGGGTGGATAAGATAATCTTGTATGCTCACCCCATGAATTTTATTCTGCACATCAACATAACACCCATAGTTTATGACATTTTCTTGGCGATTATACTGCTGTTGTAGGTCGCCCACACCATAAGTTGCCCCTTGGGTATCTATAATTTGTGCATTTTGCTCAAACATAATGGGAATATAACTCCACTTTGCTACGGGGTGTAAAAAGTTTCTAATCTCTCTAAAGGCAATCTGCCGACGACGCTGTTCCTCTTTAATTCGCTCTTGCTCTTTCGTACGCTGTGCTTGTGAACTTTCACTGCTTTTAATCAACTGATGGGCTTGAAACATTACGCTGTAGTATTCAATACCTGTGGCTTGGAGCAGTTTACTAAGATCATGCAGGGGGTTGTCTTTTTCGTTTAAAATATGTAGATACTTGGTAACGGTTGAGGTATCTTGGTTTTTAACAGCCCTTGAAAATTCTCGATATAAATCGGTCTGTCGTAGTGCCAATGCTAAAATTAATCCTCGATCATAACTGGTAAAACGATTAAGTAGGTGGACATTGAGTGAACTTAGGGCTTCGATGATATGATCATGGGCAACGTGTCTAAAATTGTCAACTTCTCTTTGAATACTCACCCCTTTAGATTTAAGCCGATAAAGCATAATGTCCTCTATTCGTGGGTCGGTACTGGTATAGATGTATCTAAAATTGGGAACATCTGCATTAAGCTCAACAGTCGAGAGGGTCGTACGATACTTTGGTTTTAACAGAATATATCCCAACTCCTGTTTTTTGCCTTCACCTTGAGGGACATAGAGCTTTACTTTAATGCTACTTGTTTGGGTGTTGAAGTCACGGCTTTTTGTGCCATCTAAGTCGCCATTTGTAAAGGCGTTCTCCATCGTATTTAGATAGGTTTGGGTAATGGGGTCATTAATAATATTGCTACTTTTAAGTAAGAAATTAGCCGTTTGTGGAACAACCAAGCCGATAAATTCAATCAATACTCCTAGCTCTCGAATGGGAACCCGTTTCTCTTCTTGGTTTTTCTGTAGCAGTTTAAGGGTTAAGGTGTCGGTACTGCTAACGACAAATGGCTCTTCGTTAATAAAGTTGGCACTCTTTTTAATACAGTGTATATTACTTGCATCATCGTTAAGCAGAAACCAAATAGGGTATTTGCCCACACGGTTCTGTTTGGTTCGTACATTGGATATTTTAAGATAGGTCTCGGTCGAGAACTTATCATCGGTTAATAAGGCACGTTTATCATCACAATATTCAGCTACAGGGTAGCGTTTGTTGTCGTAATACTCTTGAGTAAACGACATGTATTGGTCGTTACTTTTTGATGTGTTGGCTGACTTCTCTTGTAACGAAATCTCCCCTATATTAATCTGATGTTTCTGAACACATCCCGAAAAAAAGAACATACCTGTTAACAATAGTATACGATAACCCATACCAACCTCCCCAAAAATATAATAGATTAATTGTAGCATAAAATTTTAAAGTTTAATTATAAAATATTTTGTGTAAAAAAAGAATTTAAGCTTTATTGCAAAATAAACCCCATTAAAAATAAGTTTTTACTATTATTCTTTATGATAAAATTTCATTCTAAAAAAATGTCACATTTAAAGGAACACCGATGGATCAATTTGAACAAGAGAGCTTAGACTATCATATTAATGGGAAAACAGGAACCCTAATCACCAAACCCTGTAAGACACAACACGAGTTATCTATGGCATACACTCCAGGTGTTGCCTACCCTTGTTTAGAGATTGCAAAAGATCCATCGTTGGCGTATAAATATACCAATAAAGGAAATACGGTTGCCGTTATCTCTGATGGTACAGCCGTGCTTGGATTGGGTAATATTGGAGGATTAGCAGGAAAACCTGTTATGGAAGGGAAAGCAGTTCTTTTTAAATCGTTTGCCAATGTAGATGCCGTGGATGTTATTTTAAATGTTCATGAGATTGATGAGATTGTGAATGTTTGTGCAGCGATTAGCGATACCTATGGGGGAATTAACCTCGAAGATATTAAAGCTCCACAATGTTTTGAGATAGAACGAAAACTTCAAGAAAAACTGGATATTCCTGTTTTTCATGATGATCAACACGGTACAGCAATTATCACCTCGGCAGGTCTTTTAAATGCGTTAGAGTTGGCAGAGAAAAAGATTGAAGATATTAAAGTGGTGATTATTGGTGCAGGAGCTGCGGGGATTGCCAGTGCTAAAATGTATCGACAATTGGGCGTTCAACACATTGTACTGCTGGACTCTAAAGGGGTGGTTCACACAGGACGAAATGACCTTAATAAGTATAAGCAAGAGTTTGCGATTGAAACCGAAGATAGAACGCTTGAAGATGCGTTAGATGGTGCAGATATGATGTTGGGTCTCTCTTCTGGAAACTTGGTAACCCAAGCAATGGTTAAAACCATGGCAAAAGATGCAATTATCTTTGCTTGTGCCAACCCAACCCCTGAAATTACTCCTGATTTGGTCGAAGAGGTTCGCCCTGATATTATTGCAGGAACAGGTCGAAGTGATTTCTCAAATCAAGTGAACAACGTGTTGGGCTTCCCTTTCATCTTTAGAGGAGCTTTAGATGTAGGTGCTAAAAAAATTACCGAAAATATGAAAATGGCAGCAGCCAAAGCGTTGGCATCATTAGCAAAACAGCCTGTTCCTTACTATGTAAAAGCAGCGTATGGTGATCCTGATTTAAAATTTGGACGTAAACATATTATTCCTAAACCTTTCTCTAAAGAGGTACTTATTTGGGTGGCTTCTGCCGTGGCAGAGTCAGCCGTTAAAGATGGTGTGACCGATCAAAAAGATTTTGATGTTGAAGCGTATCGAAAAAAATTACGACAGATGATTTATGTGGATGGTGACGAGAGTTCTTTTTTTCATTAGGTCTAAAAATTGAAAAGAGTTTATCAATTTAAAAACCTCTCTGTTTACCCTTCTTGTACGCATCTTGTTACCCAAAAAGATGTGTCAGAGGGGTACGAATTTTCATTGGCGTTACATACAAATGAGAACCCCAATAGCATTTTAAAAAACCGAGAGAGTCTTCAAAAACAGTTCCCCCAGATGCAATTTATTGTTGCCAATCAAACGCACAGTGACCATATTAAAATAGTTACCCATAACCATGAACAGGGGTGGCGAGATAGCTCGACTGCCATTAATGATTGCGATGCCCTTATTACCAACCAACCAAATATTATGCTAACCATTCTAACAGCCGATTGCGTTCCTATTTTACTTTTTGACCCTAAAAAAAATATTATCTCTGCCATTCATGCAGGATGGAATGGAACTAAAAAAAATATTGTTTTTAAAACAGTAAATAAGATGAAAGAGCAGTTTGGAGTTGACCCCAAAGATATTATTGCAGGAGTCGCCCCCTCTATTGGACGATGCTGTTACGAAGTTGGTAAAGAGGTGGCTCAACACTTTTTTGAAGATGCTTCATCATTTACCAAAGTAGGCGACAAATATATGTTAGATTTACCCCACATCAATCAGCAACAACTACTCAAAGCAGGAGTCTTGGCTAAAAATATTGAACTAAGTCATATCTGTACAGCATGTGAAGTTAAAAACTACTTCTCCTACCGAAAAGAGCAGGGGTGCAGTGGACGATTTATGAGTATGATTGGGTTAACTGTAGGCTAAATTTTCACCCCAATATATACTCCTGTTATAATAACTAAAACCACTATTATAAAAATAGTATTGTTGTCTATGTATATTTTTTCTTTTACGTCTTTTTTAGTTTTATAACTCAACCACTTTTCAAAAAGCTCTACAGAGCCTTTTATTCCACAAACAGCATGATAGGCATCATCGTCTGTACGGTGACATTTTGAACAGAGTGTTACGCCATTCGAGAGTCTATAGGCCAATTTTGGGTTAATGCTTTTGGGTACAATGTGGTGAGCTTCTAATCTTATGTTTCCACCTGCTCTATATCCACAAGCCAAACATTGATAGTTGTTTTGTTTGTATATTTTTTTTGCCCACTTAGAGAGCTTTGTAGTGCCTTCTGATGTTTTTATATAATCTTTTGGATTTATCCAATATTTAAATGTTCCTAACACGGGGTTTCCTATTTCTTATTTTTATGTGAATAATAACACATTTTTTTACTCTTGCGTCAACACCCGTTGGATTTGAATGGTGGTCACCATAGATAACATAACATAGGCTAAGAAGTAGTAGAGACCTATCTGAATTTCGGCATGGCTTACACTTCCTTTATTGCTGGTGAGATAGACCAAGAATATGGCAACAACAAAGACATCAATCATTGACCATTTTCCGATATGTCTAAAAAAGTTAATAAGGTGATGACTGAACGCAGATGATTTAAAGAGCAGTGTACCTATTAATGTAATAATTTTAAACAGGGGTAAGATAACCGAAAAGAGTAGAATCGTTAAAGCTACGATATGCTCTCCATTTTCAAACAGTTTGGTAATGGAGCCTAGAATGCCTTTGGATTCAAAAGAGAGAATGACATCGCCTAGATGTTCAACCTCTTTATGAATGGTGACCATTAAAATAGGATTGAGTAGACCAAAAATAAGTGACATGAGTGAGCCTAGGGCAAGAGTAAGTGTACTGCCAAGCAAACTACAGGTAAATGAAAAAATAATCAGGATGGATAGGGTTACCATAAAAAAATAGAGATGCTCTTGGCTGTCTGTTTTGTGGCTATTTTGTTGCTCTTTTAGTTCATCTAATTTCTCTTTGGTTCTATTTTTAATCAGTCCAAACGAGATAACCGAAGTAAAGGTGTCAAGTTTGCCTTGTGTCAAACCATTAATATCGGAGTGTTTGGCAATAGATGCCGTGGTCGATTCATACAATTTTGCATGGTGATAAGAGTTAGCACCAAAATACCCCAGTAGTAAGAGCAGAATAAAAATTGTGATAATACGTAAAATTTTCATTACTCTTTGACCTCAAAATAGATTAATATGGTGGGTAGAATGGCTTTATTATGATTGTCTGAGATCATGAGGTAACGGTTTTTCCCTACTTTTGCTAACCCTTCAAAGTTGTTAATACCCCACCCCTCAAAACTGTTAAACGATGCCAATACTTTGGTTCGACACCCTTCTTTGTGATGGCAGTCATCTAAGTAGACTTTTTTTAAGGTAATAATAAAAGGGTTAGATAGACCACTGTAGGCACGTTCGAGTACCAGTATGTTACCATCATCCATGACCTCTAAAGCTGTTACTGCCGAGTTGGTATGTTTTTGGGCTTTAAAATGCCACTCTTTACCTTGCAGAGAATAGATGGTCTGTTGGGTATTTTTTTGTTGATGAATGGGGAACTCTACCGCCATTAAAATACCATACTTTGGGTGATAGGCTACTCCTTCAAAGATACTGTTAATATCTTTATAAATTTTTAATTTTTTTAATTTTTTTAACATTTTATAATCAGATTCTATTTTTCCTTTTTTATGCAGTTGGCTAATTCGTGCTGTTCTCTCGAAAGAGACAATCAATTCTCCTTGGGGATTGTGTGTTAGCCCTTCACTGTCAATATGTCCTGTTTTACCCTGTTTTTCTTTTATCTTATAAACGCTTTGGTAGCTTAAATTTTCTATTTTTTTATCGAAATTGGCAGAGAAGGTATAGAGATACCCTTTGTCACCCACCATGTAAAGTTTTTTATTTTTTTTGTCATAGGTTATATCCGAGAGTTCAGAAAATGAAATACCATTTTTATTATCATAAACCAATGCACGTTGATCAAGAATGATAATTTGTTGGTTGATGGTACCTTTTGCTATCAAGTTGGTCAAGGTACAGCTAGAAAATAGAAAGGTCAGAGTGAGTAACAGTAAAATTCTTTTCATAAAATGATTATATCGAATAATAAGAAAATAATAAAAACTCTGTGCTATATAAGAGTTTAAATCGACTATTAATGGAAATAAAGATAAAATCCTTATAACTAATAGATTCTAACAATATGGAGTTTTTTGTGCAAAGTAAGCAGTATTCGGTCAAGGTTTTCGAGACAACCATTAAAGATGAGAAACAGTTTATGGCATTTTTTGATGCGAACTACGCTCTGTTTAAAGATCATCTCATTTTAATAACAGGTGATCTCTCTGATGAAGTTAGAACCTACCTTCATAATAAACCCCTCACTTTTTTAAATAATGTTCTTTTTCCTGTGGGAAGGTCACGTAAAGCACTCGAAGAGGAGATGCAAGCCAAAGAGGTTGAATATGCTGTAAATATACAGATAGCCGAGACAGAGATTGCTCAACTATCTCGTAGATTACAAAACAATCTTACCGTCTTAGACGAAATGGTACGCAGTGGTCAAGATTTGAGTATTAAGGGTGATTTACTGCTTCTTAATCGTGTTAATAGTGGGGCGGTTATTCATACCACAGGCAATTTGATTATTACCCAAATTGTAGAGGGTGCCATTCGTTGTGATGGTAACTTTCTAATGATTGGTATCTCTTCTACTGCGAGTGTTATTTTTCATGGTGTCGAGGTAGAGAACTCTCTCTTGGGAAATAAGTTAAATAGAATAGAGTTGAAAAATAGTGAAATAATTATCACACCAGTGATACAAAAGGAGATAAATTGGGCATCGTAATCGCAGTAATTAGTGGTAAAGGTGGAGTGGGGAAAACAACTGCCACTGCCAATCTTGGTTTAGGCATTGCTATGAATGATAAAAGTTGCATGGTGGTTGATTTTGATATTGGTCAAAGAAATTTAGATATGATTTTAGGGTTAGAGAATCGTGTGGTGTATGATATGGTTCAAGTAATGGATGGGGAGGCTACGGTTAAACAAGCCCGTATTAGAAGTAAGGTAAATGAAAATTTAAGTTTTTTAGCAGCGTCACAAAGTAAAGATAAAACCGTTTTACGTTCGGCAAAAGTTGAAAAATTAATTAAAGAGCTTAAGAGCAAGTATGATTATGTTCTGTTGGACTCTCCTGCAGGTATCGAAAGTGGATTTGAACACACCATTGAGTTTGCAGATGCTGCGATTATTGTGGTTAACCCCGAGGTCTCTTCAATTCGTGATGCCGATAGGGCAATTGGCATTCTTGATTCTAAATCTCAAAAAGTAAAAAATGGTGAAGAGGTTGCCAAATATCTGATAATTAACCGTATCTCTGCCGAGATGGTTCAAAATGGTGAGATGTTAAGAAGTGAAGATATTTTAGAGATACTAAGCATTAAATTGGTGGGTAAAATTCCTGAAGACAGAGGGGTGATTGATGCCTCAAATCAAGGAAAACCGATTATTTTAGATAAAAACTCTATTGCAGGACAAGCCTATACTCGAATATCTGCACGATTGTGTGGTAAAAAAGTAGAGATGAAAAATATTGAAATTAGTGACTCAAGTCTATTTAAAAGAATAAAAGGAATATTTAGATAATGTTGTTTGATTGGTTTAAAGATAAAAAGAGTGCTACCATTGCCCGAGATAGATTAACCATTGCCATTATGTCAGATCGTCATGGTCTTAACGATTACCCTTTTATGGATGTGATGAAAAGTGAGATTGTTGAAGTGGTTAAAAAGTATATTGATGTACGAAATATTGATGTACGAAAAGAGTTGGTAGGGGATATAGAAGCCATCTCTATTGATGTTGAGTTGGCCAATAGCCTAAGATTCAAGGCTTAAAATATTAAGCATTGTATCTCTATTTTTAAGCAAGAACTTCAGGAATTCTAATGGTCTGACCTGCGTAGATAAGGTCGGCATTTTTAATTACTTCGATATTGGCATCAACAATGTGGGTGTATTTACTTCCATCATCATAATACTTTGTTGCAATTACCCATAGAGTATCACCCTCTTCAATGGTATAAAAAATCTCTTCAGGAATTTCTATAAATTCTCTCTCTTCTTCTTCTTGAGCATTGCTATTAGCAATCATCTCCATGCTTACGAGTTGATCAGCATTAACCTGAGCAATACCTTCGATATTACCTGCAATTAAAATGGATTTTTCTCTGGTTTCAAAATCTTTAGCCACACCTGCTAAAAGTACCACATCATCGGTAACCTCAACAACAAGACCATCAATTGGTAGCTCTTCAAAACTCTCTTCTATCTCTCTTTTTATCACCTCAGAATCATCACCTGTGCCTAGCAGACTTTTACCTGCTGTTGATTCAAAATCAAAAAATGCCATTTTTTTCCTTTTTAAATAAAATTTATACTTGAATATTATCACATTATAGCGAAAAACCACCTCTCTTTAGGGGGTGGAGTTGTCAATAACTACTTTAAACAAGATACTGAAATCTATAAAGGGATGACCATTATTGATACCTCGTTAGGAGGAACCACCCCTTTAGATATTGTGGTTACTTTTAAAGATGAGCCAACAATCCCCACATCAAGCGATGAGGTTGATGAGTTTGTTCTGCTTATTATTACCATTATGTTTCTACTCTTGATTAAAATCGCAACAATCGCAAAATTGTTGTCATGACTAAGGTTCAAGCTACCTTTTTGTAATTTTTGTTCAAATTTAAAGCAAATCCCACAAAGGCTTGGATTT
>DCAF01000006.1:16906-19827 GCA_002311915.1 Sulfurovum sp. UBA1140
AAAACTTAAAATTTGGTATATTTTTTAGTTTTTAAAGGATATTTTTTGTGTTTATTGCGATAAAATTCAACTGCTCTTTAGGTCACTTAAAATTGCGCTAATTGCCCTTACCGTTAATTTGGTTCCCATTGGTATTATTTTTGGGTTTATGGGTTGGTTCCAAATTCCACTGGACATTATTTAAAATTTGGAATCAGAGCCTTCCGATTCCAAAATAGTTTACACTCTAGGGTCAACAATCTTTCCTGCAATGGCAGAAGCAGCAGCTACGGCAGAGTTGGCAAGGTAAATTTCAGAGGTTCTTGCTCCCATTCGTCCTACAAAGTTACGGTTGGTGGTTGCTACACATCGTTCATTATCACCTAGAATACCCATATATCCACCCAAACAGGCTCCACAAGTTGGGTTTGAGACCACTGCACCTGCGTTAATAAGAATCTCCATTAAGCCCTCTTTCTGAGCTTGTAAGAAAATCTTTTGAGTGGCAGGGGTTACAATCATACGTGTATGTTGGGCTACCCTTTTGCCTTTCATTATTTCAGATGCAATTCTAAGGTCTTCGATTCGTCCATTGGTACAGCTTCCTATCATAACTTGGTCAATTTTTATATCATCAGCCACGGCTTGTTCCATTGTTTTACCATTAGAGGGTAAAAATGGATAGGCAATAACAGGTGAAAGATTGGCTACATTTATTTTGATTACTTGAGAATACTCAGCATCTGCGTCTGAGTAGTGAATTTTTGGTTCATCTCTAAGTCCACCATTTGCCTCGGCTCTCTCTGCTAAATAGGTGGTTGTTACTTCATCAACAGCAAAAATACCATTTTTTGCTCCTGCTTCAATGACCATGTTGGCAATAGAGAATCTGTCTGCCATACCAAGATGAGGAAGGGTATCCCCTGTAAATTCAATGGCTTTATATAACGCTCCATCCACACCAATCAGACGGATAAGTTCTAAGATAATATCTTTTCCATAGATATGTTGGGCAGGTTTTCCTGTAAGCTCTACTTTAATGGTCTCTGGCACTTTAAACCAGTTTCCACCTGTAATCATAGCAAATGATATGTCGGTACTGCCCATACCTGTAGAGAACGCACCCAATGCTCCATGCGTACAGGTATGGCTATCAGCGCCAATAATCACATCCCCTGGGATAACCAACCCTTTTTCAGGAAGTAACGCATGTTCTATTCCCATATCCTTTTCATCAAAGAAATGTTTCATATCATGCTTGTAGGCGAACTCTCGACTTATTTTTGCTTGGTTGGCTGATGCAATGTCTTTAGCAGGAATATAGTGATCCATAACAATACAGAAGTTATCAGGTCGTGCCATGGTTTCGGCTCCACTCTCTTCAAATGCCCGAATCGAGATGGGGGTGGTGATGTCATTTCCAATAATCATATCAATATCAACCCGTATAATTTCACCTGCATTGACTCGATGCCCTGCATGTTCTGAGAAGATTTTTTCAATAATGGTTTGTCCCATTTTTTGTCCTTAAATGTAGTATCTATTGTGAGAATTATAGCGAAAGTAGTTTATAGATGAAGAAAAGAGAAGTAGAGTCAAAATGGCTATTTTGACTCTGGTAGAAGAGAGTAAAAATCTACTCTACAATTTCAAATACTACTCGACGATTTTTAAATCGACCTTCGGTGGTTTCATTGTCTGCAATGGGTTGAGCAGAACCCACACCTTCGGTTGAAAGAAGCTCTTCTTGAACCCCTTGTGATACCAAATACTGTTTTACCTGTTCTGCACGGTTTGCACTCAATTTAATATTAAACTCCTCTTTTCCACGGCTGTCAGTATGCCCTTGAATTTTGTAATGGAATTCGATGTAATCTTTCATTACTTTAGCAGTGGCATCTAAAAGCTTTTTACTGTCGCTGGTTAGCTCCATGCTGTTGATTTTAAACTCAACTTGTGTTAAAGTAAAGGCATTTAAAAGTTTCTCTTTGGCTACTTTTTTAGAAGCTGTTTTCTCTTCAGCCTCTTTTTTGGCTTTGGCTTCTTCTTGAGCTATACGTTCATTTTCTGCTTTCTCTTGGGCAATTCGCTGGGCTTCTGCCTTCTCTTTGGCTAATTTTTCCATTTCAGCTCTCTCTTTTGTCAATGTATCAAGTTTACTTTTAGCTTCTTCTACTGCTAAGAGTGCTGTGGCTGTAGCCGATTGCTCTTTTTTAAGTTGCAAGGCGTTCTGTTCTGCTAATTTTTCTGCTTTGGCTTTCTCTTGAATAAGTTGTTCTAGTTGGGCTCTGTTTTTGGCTTCTGCCTCTTCTTTTATTTTGGCTTTTTCCATGCTCTCTTTGATGGCTTTAAGCATGTCGGCTAGTTTTGTCTCTAATGCTTGGTTCTTTTGGGTTAAGAGTGTCCCCTTAGCAACTTCACTGCTTAGGTTACCCTCTAAGTTTCTTTGCATTACCGAGAGTTGTTCTATCACCTTATCTGCGGCTTCTTTATCTGTGATAGCTTTTGCTGTTGCCTCTTTTTTAAGAGCCATTAATTCACTGTTTTGGGCTTCTAATTTAACCTTCTCTTCTTTTAAAAGATTAGCTTTTTCAATTTCACGACTTAATTTGGCTTCTAAACTTTTATACTCTGTTGTTAGTTGCTCAATTTTTTTAGACTCTTTTTGGGTAGCTTTAGAGGTTGCTTCTTTAATCTGACCCATCATCTCTGTAATTTTAGCTTCTAACTTAACATTCTCTTCATTTAAAAGGTTCTCTTTCTCTATTGTACTGCTTAAGTTGGCTTCTAAGTTTTTATAATCTCCTAAAAGAGTTTGGATTTTTATTGCCTTTGCCTCTTGCTCGGCGGTTGCTTTACTCGTTGCCTCTTTAAGCATGATGAGCATCTCTGAAATTTTTGTTTCTAATTTGCTGTTTTCTTCTTTTAATAGATTCTTTTTC
>DCAF01000003.1:0-2113 GCA_002311915.1 Sulfurovum sp. UBA1140
ATGGCAAAAGACCACTACTTCGACATCACAGCAAAGCTGGATATGATGGAGATGAAAAATGCAATTATTATGGCACAAAAAGAGATAAAGACACGGTTCGATTTTAAGGGTGTTACAGCAGAGATAAACTTAAATGAAGCAGGAAAAACGCTTAGTTTAAGTAGTTCGAGTGAAGAGAAGATTGATGCATTAAAAGATATAGTGATTTCTAAACTGATTAAACGAAATATTGCAGGTAAGTCTCTTGAAGAGGTGAAAACTGAAGGTATTTCAGGTGGAAATACAAAAGTTATTTATAAAATAGTCGACAGTATCGAGAAAGATGAAGCCAAAGAGATAGTAAAAGCTATTAAGGCAATGAAGAAAAAAGTTACAGCTTCTATTCAAGGGGATGAAGTTCGTGTTTCTGGAAAGAAAATAGATGATTTACAAGCAGTTATGACAGAGGTTAAAACGCTTGATTTAAAAGCTCCTTTGGTATTTGGAAACTTTAAGTAGGCTAGGCATTCCTGCCCAAGAAAGAGATTTAATAACAGTTCATCGTGGGCAAGAATGCCCACGCTACGTTATGAGCAGTGTCCACCACCACAACAACCTGTGTGGGCTGGTTTCTCTTGATTATTCATAGAGATACTAAACTTGTTTCCCTCTTCTCTTAGAGTAAAATCATGTTTTTGACAAAACTCATTATTCATATAGTTGACCATGTATTGTGCCTCTAATAGGGCATCATCTTTTGACTCGTGCGATTTGTTGTTTTGGAAGTCACTTTTCTTAAAACAACCACACTCTTTATCTATACTTATTGTAAACATTATTTTTTCCTTATATTTTTTTTGATAATAACAAATTTTTCTTAAAAAATCTTGATTTTAAGTGAAAATAGGATAAATTTTGTCTTATTTAATATCAAGGGCAAATTTATGAGTAAAAATGATAATATCGAAGAGATAGAGAGTGTATGTACCTACTGTGGTGTGGGATGTGACATTACGGGTGTGGTTGAGAACAATAAAATTACAAAAATATATGCTCAAAAAGATGGTGTAGTTTCACAAGGTAAGCTCTGTATTAAAGGTAAGTTTGGTTTTGATTTTGTGGACTCTGATGAGCGTATTGGTGAGCCTCGTGTTCGTCGAAGTTTTATAGACAAAAACCCAAAAATAAAAGAGCAGTTTGCTGAGAAGTTAAAGGTATTTGACGATACTTTTTGGACTTGTGATTTAGATACAGCAACTTCTATTGCAGCGATAAAGCTTCAAGAGATAAAAGATACTTTTGGGTCAGAGAGTTTCTGTGCCATTGGTGGGGCAAGAACCAACTGTGAAAGCTCTTACTCTTTTCAGAAGTTTTGCCGAGAGACCATGGAATCCCCTCATGTAGACAACTGTGCTAGAGTCTGTCACTCTCCATCACTTAAAGGGATGAAGACGACGATTGGTGAGGGGGCTGCGACCAATCCTTATGATGATATTTATGCTACTGAATTTATGGTGGTAATTGGTTCAAACACCATGGAAGCTCATCCGATTATCTCGAACCGTATGGTTGATGTGGCAAAAAACCATAACAATTTGGCTGTTATTGATGTGCGTGAGACAAAGTTGGTAAAGTATGCGAAATATAATTGTATTATTCCTTATGAGGCGAACCTGCTTATTTTAAACATGATGGCATATGTGATTATAGATGAAGAGATTTATGATGAGAGTTTTATAAACAACCGTACCAAAGGGTTTGAGGAGTTTAAAGAGAAGATTTTAAATGACCCCTATGCCAATCCTGCCTTTTTTAAAGATGTAGAGGGGTATGAGTATTTGGTGAAGATGATTCCAAATATTGCCCGTGAGTATGCTGTTAAAAACTCTATGATATTTTGGGGGCTTGGTATTACTGAACATTTAGATGGTTCACACGCTGTTATGGCAATTACCCACTTGGCACTTATGACAGGAAACATCGGTAAGCGTGGAGCAGGGCTTATGCCTCTACGTGGACAGAATAATGTTCAAGGAGCTTGTGATATGGGTTGTCTTCCATACTATCTACCTGACTATCAAGATGCACCAACCGTAGGACTAATGACACCACAACTTATAGATGGAATGATAGA
>DCAF01000003.1:2242-2619 GCA_002311915.1 Sulfurovum sp. UBA1140
CAAGAGCTGTTTATGACTGATATTGCACAATATGCTGACATAGTCATAGGTGTGCGTTCTGCGTATGAGAAGACAGGTGTTTATGTCAATGCCATGAGAAGACTACATTTGTCTCAACCCTTGGTAACATCTGATTTACCTGATGATTGGGAAGTGATTAAAGAGCTGACCAATAAACTTGGTGGTGACTTTAAACATGAGACCAGTGAAGATGTTTGGCATGAGGTAACCGAAGTGGCACACCGACGATTCTCTGGAGCAAAATACTACCGACTAGCACGACACAGAAAACGTGGAATGCAGTGGCCTATCTACCATGAAGATACACCAGTTCTTCACCTACTAGACTTTAGAACCGATGATGGTTTGGGTCAGTA
>DCAF01000003.1:2852-3013 GCA_002311915.1 Sulfurovum sp. UBA1140
CTTTTGGCTTCAACAGAAGATGAGGGTAAGTTTGGAAACAAAGTTATTTTAAAAACAGAATATGGAGAGACTTCTGTTTTAAATGTGAAGTATACCGATAAAGTGAAACCTAGAACGCTATTTGTAACCTTCCACCATGCTCGTTCAAGAATTAATGCTAT
>DCAF01000003.1:3101-12219 GCA_002311915.1 Sulfurovum sp. UBA1140
TGGGGATGAGATGGATGAGCTTATAATGACGGCTCGGTTTAAATCGTTGCGTGTAACCATTGTGCCACAAGATGGATAGCTCTACAAGAGCCATTGGAAATTTAAGTGAAGCCAAAGCCGTTGCTTATATGGAACGCTTGGGTTTTAAGATTGTTGAAAAGAACTATTATGCTCGAAAATTAGGAGAGATAGACATTATTGCCACCAAAGATGGGGTATGGCATTTTATAGAGGTGAAATCAGCGAAGGCTGATTTTGATCCTGTTGATAATTTTACACCCACCAAGTTAAGAAGGGTAATAAACTCAGCACACTACTATTTAAAAGTAAAAAATCTTGATGTCGAGTTTTGTATTGATGCATTAATTATTCGTAAAGATGAGATTGAGTGGATAGAGAATATTACCCTTTAAAGGGTAACCTAAAAAGATAAGAGTTTTTAAACTTTCTTTAAAATTCGAGGTAGTGTAATACCTGTTTGACTTTGATACTTTCCTTTTCTATCTTTATAGGTGGTTTCACACTGTTCGTCACCCTCGAAAAATAGCACTTGGGCGATACCTTCGTTGGCATATATTTTAGCAGGAAGAGGGGTGGTATTTGAAATTTCTATGGTAATATGCCCCTCAAACTCTGGTTCAAACGGGGTAACGTTTACTATGATTCCACATCGGGCATACGTTGATTTTCCCAAACATATTGCCAAGGTATTCTTTGGCATTTTAAAATACTCTATGGTTCGAGCCAAAGCAAACGAGTTGGGGGGAACAATACAGACATCACCTTTAAAATCAACCACATTATTTTGATTAAAATCTTTGGGGTCTACCACTTCGGCATTAATATTGGTAAAAATTTTAAATTCATTACTTACTCGAATATCATAACCATACGAACTTAATCCATAAGAGACCACACCCTCTCCTACCAATCCTTCACAAAAAGGTTGTATCATTCCTTCGTTGAGTGATTTTTCTCTTATCCATCTGTCTGACTTTAGTCCCATTGTCTACCTTTTAAAATTAATGGTAACATTATATAGGAATAAAATATGATTAAGTTAATATTAATTTTGCATTAAATATAATATCTATAAAAAATATTTAAATTTAATTATATTTTAGGAGTTTATGGTGCTTTATTTTTTTAACAACTTTACAAAATATCTACTTCCTATTGCTCTTCTTTACAACCCCCTTATGGCTATAGAGATAACCGATGCCCATCATGCCGTCGATGTGGCAGGAAAGCAGAGAATGTTTACCCAAAAAATGCTCAAAAATTATGCGATGGTGGGGATGAAAAATAGTTTTGGTAAACCTGATGAAGATTTAAAAAAGATTATGGGTGAATTTGAAAATCATCTACACTCTCTTGAAAATTATACCAAAAACAAAACTATTAAAAAAAGTATCAAAAAGGTAAAAAAACTCTGGATACCCATTAAAAAAATATTAAAGGCTCCCCCCAATAAAGAATATATCGGTCAACTTCAAGAGGACTTAGAAGCGCTCTTGTCAGCGGCAAACCACACCACTCATCTTTTTGCCGTTGAGACAGGAAAATCTTCGGGTGAGATTGTAGATATGTCAGGACGACAACGAATGCTCTCTCAACGCATGGCAAGTCTCTATATGTTAAAGGTATGGGGAGTGAATGATAAAAAATTTCAAGAGAAGATGGATGCCTCAATGAAACTCTTTAAAACCTCTTTAGAGACCTTACAAAAATCTAAGTTAAATACCCCAGAGATTACTGAACTTTTAAATGAGGTTCAAAAGTCATTTATGTTTTTTGAAGTCATGAACAAATCAGAGACCACCTTTATTCCTACCCTTATCTATAAAAAATCTAACGATATTTTAAAAAAGATGAACAGTGCCACCAAAAGTTATGTGGATGCCAGTAAAAAGCAGGAGAGCTAAAATGACTAAGAAAAAAAACCACCCAATCCCTATGATTTTTCGCTCTATTATTCTGCTTTCAACTGCCCTATTTTCTAATAAACTAGAGACCCTTGAGTTGATAAACATGGCTGGAGAACAACGCATGCTTTCACAACGTATTGCCAAAGATTACCTCTATGTAGGAAAAAATATATCAACAATGAAAGCCAATCGACAACTAGAAACCTCGATGAAAGATTTTGTACGTATCCATAAACAACTCTTAAATGCTATTACAGACCCTGAAATTAAAAATATTCTTGCATTTGTCGAGTTAAGCTCCAATGATTTTAAAACCACTTCTAAGAAAGAGTTTAATTTAGATAATGCCCAACTGGTATTGGATTTGAGTGAGTCGATGTTGGAGGGGAGTCAATACATCGTAGGTTCCTTACAAAATTCATTAGAAATTAAAAACTCTAATGTGGTAAATCAAGCAGGAATACAACGTATGCTCTCTCAACGAATTGCTAAATATTATATCGCTTACCAATTGGGAATTCAAGATGAAAACACAATTAACAGTATGAAAGAGACCATTAAACAGTTTAGTCAAAACTTAGACACTTTAATAAAAAACAGAAGCAATACACCACAAATCAATATTAAACTTGATGATATTAATCGACTCTGGAAAATTGTTTATAAGTTTTACAACAATATAGAAAAAGGAGGACTTCCTCTGATTGTTTTTAATAGCACCGATAAAATTACAAAAAAAATGGATGAAATCACCAAGCTTTATATAGCTATTCACAAGCAGTAGGGACTTTTTATGAAAAAAATATTGAATATATTACTCATTGGTTTGGCTTTAAGCGTTGACTCTTCTGCCTCAAATAGAGGGGATGTAAAAATTATTGAAGCCACAGAAAATATTAGGTATTTGGCTCAGAAAATCTCTAAATCATACCTTTACCTTTATCAGAATCCAAAAAAAACAGCATTAAAAGAGTCACTTTATCAAGATATTAGAATGCTTGAAATCTCTATTCGAGATATTGCTACAACGACTAAAAGTCTTGATAGCAAAAATATTCTTGATTTTTTAGTCTACAATAAAGATGAGATTAAAGAGATACTCAAAAAAGAGGTCAACCGAGAAAAAAGTATGTTAATGCTTGACTACAGCGAAAGTTTTTTAGAAGGAGCCAACTCTATTGAAAAGACACACAGCTACCCTTTTTCAAAAGAAGAAGAGATGCTCATGTCCATTAAAAACATTGGTTATCTTTTAGAAAAAGTAGCCAAATACTATATCGCTTCAGCCCTTAATTTGGATCAAACCAATAATTTTAATCATATGAAACAGGCGATTAATAAAATTGAAGCTATTTTGAAAAAAATTAACATATATGAGTACCCTAAAGAGCTTTTAATTGAACGAAAAAGATTAAACAGTGCATGGAAAACACACCGAGAATTTCTCTATAGATCAGAAGAACTCTCTATTCCCCATCTTTTACAATCTTCTACTACAGCACTTGAAGATCGGATTGAAAAAATAGCACTCTATCACAAAAAGAACCAATAAAAGGGTGTATAAAATGAAAATTATAACCAATAGAAATTTTTCTCTACTCTTTATTGTACTATTGGCTTCAATTGTTTTAATCTCTCTCTACTACAGTTCTCTTTTGGTTATTGATTATCAAGAGAAAGAGAGTCGTACTGAGCATATTGAACTCATTATGAAGCTTGATACTCTACTCAACAGCATCGAAGAGGAGCAACTCTATAGTGCAGTCTATTTGGGAACCAAAGAGAAGAAAGATTTAGACAAAGTTAAAACAAATAGGAACTTGGTCAATATTGAGATAGCAACACTATTAAAAGAGTTGGATAAAAACAGTATATACCTACCCCATCAAGAGAGACTCAATACTCTTTTTCAAAACATATACCATACTCGATTGCTAATAGACAAAGCAAAACAGAGCTACCACTCTATTTTAATTGAGAATCACTATAAAAAAATTATTAATCCTATTATTGAGTTAATCACTCAACTTATGGACAATGTATCCTTAACACACTACCCTGAACTCTCTTTCTATAAAGAACTTAGTAAAGTAAAAGAGAACCATTATATGGAACGAAGCTTTATTGCCTTTATATTAAGCCGTTCCCAACCAATGAATGACAAAGATTTATTAACTTGGGAGAGCTTTGTTAAAAAGAATCATACTTTAGATTTTAATCAATTAAAAGGGAGTGATATTAACTCTAAAGTCTATAATATTATTAATTTAGACTATTTTTCTAAAATTTTGAACCATCAACGAGCAGAGATACTTAAATCCTCTAGGGATGGAGAGTATGTTGTTCCTACCAACATTTGGATAGAGATTTTTGTTAGTAAAATTGATAAAATTAAATCGGCACAAAGTTCCCTTTTTAAACATATTCAAACCAGTATAACCGATACCCGTATAGAGATGAAAGATAAAATCATGACCTATTTAGGGGCTTCCCTCTTCTTTTTACTGCTTCTTTTTACACTCATGCTTATCTTTCGGAACAACAGTAAAAATAGCAAGTTCTTAGCAGAGACACTAAAAGATTTAGAAGCCACACTTGATGAGAAACAGAAGAGAGAGATTAAAGAGGTAATTAAAAAACATGATACTATAGAGATATATAAATTTTTGGCCAATGCCATTAAAGAGCCAAGCCGTGCCAAAGATCATTTTTTAGCCAATATGTCCCATGAGATTCGTACCCCACTCAACGGGATTGTAGGCTTTACCAATATTCTTAAAGAGAGTGACCTACGAGAAGACCAACAAGAGTTTGTTGATATTATTGAAGAGAGTTCTCAAAATTTAATTAGAATTGTTAATGACATATTAGATTTTTCTAAAGTAAACTCAGGAAAAATTGAACTTGAAAAAATTACCTTTAATGTGATGGAAAAATTTGAAGCCACCATTGATGCCTATGCGGCAAAAGCTGGTGAGAAAAATATTTTATTGGGACTTTTTATCGACCCAAATCTGCCAACAGAGTTAATTGGAGACCCTGCAAAAATTTCACAAGTTCTTACCAACCTTTTAAGTAATGCCGTTAAATTCACTAAAGAAGAGGGTGAAGTAGACATTATTGTAGAAAAACTCTCGGAAAATAGAAAAAGTGTCACACTAAAGTTTTCGGTTAAAGATTCAGGTATAGGCATAGGAGAGCATCAACAGAGTAAAATATTTGATGCGTTCTCTCAGGCTGATGCCAGTACCAGTAGAAAATTTGGTGGAACAGGGTTGGGACTCACCATATCAAGCAAGTTTGTTGAGCTGATGGGTGGAAAGTTAGAGATAAAAAGTATAGTTGGAGAGGGTTCAACCTTTTTCTTCTCACTTACACTTAAAAAATTATCGGTATCTAAAAAAAGAGAAGAGAGCCAGTTTACTCATCTAACAACAGCGTATATTACCGATAACAATGAACCAATAAAAGAGGTAGAGAAGTATCTACAGACCTACATTACCCATACAGGTGCCAGTTTTAAACGATACAATAAAGAGGAGATAGATGCTTTAGATTCTACACAATTGCCAAAAATACTCTTTATAGACCACCTCTATTTTAATACCGAAGAGAAAATTTCTAAAATTATTGCACGGGGAACCAAAGTGGTACTAATGAGTACAGCAGAGATAGAGAAGTGTAACTGCCCCATTAAAAACAAAATATCAAAAGTGCTTTACAAACCTATAAACTACTCTAAAATTGTAAGAACACTCAAACTTGCAAACACCCCCTCTCTGCCCGAGAATCAAAAAGTCACCGAGGTTAAAAAGCAAAATATTGATAAGATATTTAGCAATATTAAAGCACTTGTGGTCGAAGACAACATAATTAATCAGAAGTTAATTCAAACGGTACTACGCAATTTTGGAATGGTTGTATCGGTTGCCAATAATGGACTAGAAGCATTGAATCTTCGTAAAGAGAACCAATATGACATTATCTTTATGGACATACAGATGCCCATTATGTCAGGCGTTGAATCGACCCAAAAAATTCTTGAATATGAACAGAACAATCAAAAAAATCATATCCCTATTGTTGCGTTAACGGCAAACATCAATCAAAATGATAAAGAGAAATACCTAAGCAGTGGGATGGATAAATATCTTAAAAAACCCATCAATATAGGAGAACTTACTGCCATTTTAGAGGCATATTTCCCTCTGCAAGAGCTTCGAGATACTCTAATTTTAAATAAAAAAGAGAAATCAACCGATGGCAAGAAGTCACACATTATACTCTATAAAGAGACCCCATTAACAGCAAAAATTTACTCGGCAGTTTTGAGTAATTTGGGTTATATTGTAGATAAATATAGCTCTGAAGATAAATTTTTGGAACAGCTTAACAACAGCCTCTATGCCTTTGCACTTTTTGATGCCAAACCTTTTAGAAAAATCAATGCAGATAGCTTTGTTGTTGACCTTATTCGAGAGAGTGGTGCTACCCCCATTGCCTTTGTCGAAAAAGACAACAACAGCCAATATTGTGAAACACTTCAATCCGTAGGAACTGTTGAAGAGATTCAGGAAAAATTAATGCGTTAGCATTATAATTGAGCATATTACTAAAACCCTTAAGGATATTTATGAACTACCCAAAGTTTTTTGACCAAATTGAAACCATTACCCTACAAGACCCTCTATCGGAATTTTTAGGAACATTTGAAGAGGGTTTAATTGACTTCTCTTATCTTGATGTGGTTAAAAGTGCAGGACACAGTTGTCCTACCGTAGCAGGAGCTTATCTCTGCACATTAAAAGCTCTAAAAGCTTTATATCCAAATGAAACTCCCCAACGAGGTGCTATTAAAGTTGAATTTTCTCAAACACAAACCGAAGGGGTCGCAGGAGTTATTGGCAGTGTTATTGCCAACATTACAGGAGCCACCACCGACTATGGATTTAAAGGGATTGAAACCTATTTTAATCGAACCAATTTAATGGCATTTGATCAAAATATAGAATCAAGTGTAAAGTTTACCCGAACCGATACGGGAGCTAGTATTGAAGTAAACTATAATCCACACGCGATTCCACCACAAGCAAAACAACAAGCACTCATGCAAAAAATTATGCAAGGCATCGCCACCCCAAAAGATAAACAACTCTTTGGAGAAGTTTGGCAAATACGGGTTGAAGCGATTTTTGCCAATATTGATAGCGTTATCACATTATAGCGAAAAACCACCTCTCTTTAGGGGGTGGAGTTGTCAAATCCATTAAGCAATAGAGGCATAAAAACAAGCTATGATATAGATATAAAGCGTAAAAGGAGTACCCATGTATTTAAAAATCTTTATCATTCTTGCTTTAGCACTCACCCTACAGGCAAGAGAACACAACAACAATATTAAAATTGTTCCTACCCAAAAACAGACCTCTTCTGCTAAAAAATATACCAAAAAATCAAAAAGAATGCAGAAAAAATTTAGAGAAAACTTACGGAAAATGAAATTTATTGCACCTCAAGGGCAGAAGAAATAAACAACTTTTTTACTTTAAATGGATGATTTATTCTTTAAATCATCCATTACACTCAACTTATTCGCAAGTTGTCGAGTTTATTTGACTGTTCAGTTCAGCTCTTAACTCGCTCTGAGTAAATGTTCCTTGTTTATTACCATCATAAACAGTTACACTAGAACCATGGTAAACATATTTTAGATTATCAACATAGAGAGTTCCCGAGAGGGTATCATCACTGTTATTATCAGCAATTAACCAATCGCTCTCTTCTGTTTTATAGATATGATTCTCAGAAAAACAGCCACTCTTAAATAAATACCCTCCACTAAAGTAGACTCCATTGGTTGAACTGTTCTCTTTTAAAACCAAATTAAAAAAGTTGGTTTATACTACCCCAAAAGTCAAGACAACTTTATATTCCCATCTTTGACCCCATTTTGCTCAAAAGTTTGAGCAAAACTAAATGAGGTTAATAGCACTAACGTAGTCATTGTTTTTATTAATTTAAAAGTATTCATAATTAACAGTATAACATAAACAACTTTAAAACTTAATTGAATCTTAAATCTAGTTCCCCAAATAGAACTGATAGTTTTTTTCAGTAGGGATACAATCTTTTTTATCATTAACCAATTTATTCTCGATACAGTTATTATCAATGGTAGCAATCATGCCAACCTCTTTTTTCATATACCTATAAGAGACATCATATACTACAGAGCTTCCATTACTATCTGCCAAATACTCTAAGAGTTCCTCTTTAATATTTGTGATTTTTTTACCATCAAATATACACTTAATTTTTATAATATCCCCTGTATATTTATGGTCTCCTTCTTGAAAATCTAACAGAGTATCTTCTAATACACATTTAAAGGTTCCTGTATTGGTTATGGTTCCAATCGCCTCTTCTGAAGAGCTGTTAATGTTTTCAACAAATAGGGTATCCCCTTTGCTCATTTGACGGTTCATTGCATTGGTTGTTTTCTCGTTATCTACTATCTTTATCCTGTTTATTTTATGCTCATCAATAACTGTAGTATCTTTAATAACTTCACCATCTTTAGTCGTAATCGTTGTAACACCAGTGGCTGTTGTTACTGTAATATTTTCGGTAAAATAGGTGTTATTTATGTCCATAAAGTTGGTACCACTTCGTTGAATTTCAATAAAATTTTTCACCATATCTGATTTGGGAAAATAGTCTGCATAATCAATTTTTTCGGTTGTGGTGCTAGAAGATCCCCCTCCACAGCCAATCAGTAGTGATAGAAGGGTAAGTGAAAATAGTGTCTCTTTCATATTTAATTCCTTGTTCTAAGTTGGACAATTATAACATAAGAGCAATTTATTTTCGCGTAAACCGATACTGCTCAATGCTCTGTTTTTTTGAATAAAATTGATTAAATATGTCACGTGCCTGTGCATAATTATTCCGTGCAGCCTTTCTAAGCCAATATCGTGCCAACTCGGCATTGCTACGTATACCCAAACCATGTCTAAACATCATGCCCAATTGATACTGAGATGGGGCAAAGTTTTTAAGTGCCGATTGATGATAAAGATGAAAAGCCTTTCTAAAACTAAGCCCAATACCATTTCCATCTCGATAGAGTGTTGCCAATTGATACTGAGCTTTCACATCTCCTCTTTGAGAGGCTTGAACCAAACTGTGAA
>DCAF01000003.1:12427-16019 GCA_002311915.1 Sulfurovum sp. UBA1140
AAGATTGTTTCTCAATATATTTTTTTTATAAAAGTCCCCATATCTTGGACTTAATCTCTCTGATTTCCTCTTCATAGGGTTGATCTGTATTGATACGATAGGTATAATTTGCCTGATAAGTTAGGTTCTTATTCTGATCATGTCGAATACGAATAAACGCTTCTGACTCTTTACCCTCTTTAATCCTCTCTTCATTTCTAACTACTGCAACTTCGGTAGGAACCGTTAAATAGAAAAGTATATCTGGTGTTGGCATCATGTCATACAATCTATTTTCAAGCTTAACCAACTTCAACTTTAAACCATGGTAATATATAGGATTTAAACGTTTACTGTCCATAACTCCGTAATCTTCAGACTTATAACGATCAATCAACACCAATTCTCCTGATGAAGCTTTTTTCCAATATTTTTTTGCCAACAGATGTCGATCATAGGCTAAGACTACCTGACGAATGATATAAAGCAGTGATTTTGCCCCATCCTCTTTTTGAATACTTGACTTCAAATTACTATCTTCTACATTTTTTCTCATTAATGTAATTAATAAATTCATAGGATAGGTTCTCCATGTTGAAGGTGGTTTTCCAAAATGTATTAATGAGATGGTTAAGTTTTTTCCTAACCATTTTTTAAGCTCTGTTGTAATCGTGGTTTTTCCTGTCGCATCCAATCCTGCCACAACAATCATCATCCCTGCAGAGTGCAGTTTCTTTTTTTGTTTAAAAAAGAGTCGGTTTAAAACACGATACCCAAACTGTTTAATACTATTTAAATCCTCTTCTAATCCCGAGAGATATTTATAATTACTCAACTTGGATCTAACTTTTTTACCATAAAGATACTTCTCTAATCCTGAGCTTTTTTGAATGACTCCAATATAGTTATAGAGTTCACTTACTGAAATATTGTTAAAATAAATCTCTAAAAACTCTTTTAATCCCTCTTCATCCATCTCTTTTTGAAGATATTCAATCTCTTTTAATGTTCGCTCATGCTCTTTGCTCACCAAAATAAACTCATTAAACTTAGAGTATTTCAACATAATTCTAAAGATAAAAATAGCCAATTCAATATGTTTAAGAGGTACTGGCATCCCACTCTCGTGAAGCATAAGATTCTCTAAGAAATAGGGTTCAAAATCAAACCTCATTGATTTTGTCCAGCTTGGACCACTCTTCATCTGATAATAGACATGCAGATGCAGAATATTTCCACTCTGACTATCATATCCATAAAAGTGTTTAACACTTGAAAAACTTATATTTTTATTAGAGCCCTCTTTAAAGCCCATGGATAAAATGGCTGATTCAAATTTTGCCAAATCCTCTTTTCTGACCAAAAGGTCTAAGTCATCATAACCATTTAAAGCCTCATTGAGCAGTAAATTACTTTTCCAGTGACAGTAAACAATATTTTGTTGCTGTAGTTCATCAATCAGTTGTTTTGACAATTGATACATTATTTTCCTTTGTTGAGTAGAGTAGTGATAGTGCGAGTACCATCCAAAAAAGTGGACTTCGTATCCCATTATGTGCTAAACCATAGAGCATAATGGGAGAGATATAAAAAAGTACCCGCATAATTTGAAATTTAACATTAATAAAAAGTGCAAGAAAGAGCGTAAATCCTACTGCACCATACGAGAATAGAATATTCGCAGCAGTCGAATGCAGTTCACCATGGTGTCCTGACGCTGCAAACCTAGAGTTCATCCCCTCTCCTGCACCCAAGAATACATATTGTGCATATTTAAAAATACGGTCATATCCTCGCCCACTTAAAGAGTCATCACTCTGATTTCCCATATTCTCTAATCGGTTGAACATCGCCATATTTTCAATCAGTTTAACAATCGTATCCAAATGATACATGCTCACAGCGACAAACAATATCCCTACAATAAAACCAATAAAAGTCTTAGAGTAGGTAGCACGTTGAATTAATACCACATAAAGGAGCAATATTAAAATAAGCAGATAAGAGATAATAGACGATTTAGAAGAGGAGGAGAGTACCAAAACCAGTGCCATAAAATAAACCCCCATATCCATTAAAAAAGTAAGCTTGTTATTTTCATGATGCTCAACCTTATTAACGCTTAGTATAAAATAAAAATTCAAAATAGCAATGGCAAAATAACCCAACTGATTGGGGTTATTAAAATAGAGTATATTACGAGAATTTAGATTAAATCCACTCATTGCCATAAGCAGTGTAAACTGCAATAAGAGTGTAAAAAATACTGCATTACGCAAACTTTTATTTGAAATAAACCCCTCTTCATACAATAGGTAGGTAGAGTAAACCAGTAAAATATTAAAAATATAGAAGAGTGAGTTGATAATAAAAGAGGTATTGTACGTTACCATCAACCATGAGGTGTTGACATAGATAATATAGATTAAAAAAATCATAAATATCTTATATCTAACCACTAAATTTAAAAACTTTTGTAAGAATAGTAAAAAAACCAATCCAAAAATAGCAATCAATACCATGTGCGATATTTGTGGCTGTCCACTAGAAAAGAAATAGAAAGGAAACAGTAAAATAAAGGCAAAGTATAGAAAATTAAACATCTTAATCGGCACTCAATATCAGCTTAATCTTTGGAGCCAAGTCTATATTGGTCTCATTTTGAATGGTGATAACCTCTTTAAAATGATTTTTTATCATCTCTAAATTTATTTTACTGTTCTTAATAAATTGTAAAATTTCATCATCTCTCTCTAGCCTCTTATGACCACGGTTTTTTAACCGTTTAAAAATCACCTCTTGTGGGGCATCAACAATCACAACTCTATTAGAAAAGTTAGAGAGCGATACCAATCTATCTATCAATTGAATACTTTTTGTATCATTTTGATTACATGCAATAACATTTTGATAAAGATGAGAAATCCCTTCATCAACCAGTATCAAGTGATTCTTTTTATCATGAATTAAAAAATAGTTTTTTCCAATTTTTTTAATACTGTTTCTAATAAAATTAACTTTATGAAACAACCCCCGTCTTAAACCGATTGCTATCTGAACAATAATCTTTAGCATCTTAAAACTGTTCTTACTTTTAAAGAAGAATAAGCCCAACTTCACATCATTAAGATGATGCTCTTGCATCACGGTAGAGTCTAAAATAATCTCTTTATTTTGATTGAGTTGACTAATAATATAACTTTTACCTACACCTGCAATACCTGTTACTTCTACAACCCTCATGATGCTTCCTTTTTAAGAAAATGTGGTGTAATAAAAAAAGTTTTGGTAAAGTATTTTACTTGAATCAGTTGTAAAAGATTACCCAAAAGAAGTGCCACCGAAGTAGCAATCGCAGCACCTAAAACACCATAGGTTGGGATAAGCAGAACATTTAGCCCTATTGCCATACTTAAAATTACAAAATTATTCAGATACTCCATCTTCTGTTTATGTATATAGATGAGTATATTTCCATAAAAACTCATAGCAGAATAGACAATTTGCGTTAACATAAGCACAATAAAAACATTAAAAAATAGCTCTTTATTCAAAATATTTAATGCTTCAAAAAGAGCAAAATATTCCACACCAATAAAGAGTGCCAAGCTTA
>DCAF01000003.1:16074-17092 GCA_002311915.1 Sulfurovum sp. UBA1140
TTACCTCTTTGATACTTCTAAGATACGTTGAGTAAAGAATAATCAATGCCGTTAGATAAAAAAGAATAAAAACCGTTGGATAGTCAATAATATAATCAAATCTAAAAATATACAACGCTGTAAAAAGCAACAGAGCCACCAGTGTGGTAATAATTGCTGAGTTGAAAAAAAGATAGGATATGTACTTTTTACTTGAATACTTCTGTACATCACGAACCATAATATTCTGTATACCAAACGAAGATATTTTGGTAAAAATCATAATGTAACTAAGTATTAATGCAAACTGACCATAAGTATCTTTATCAACAACAAAAGAGGTTCCAATCTCGAATGCAAACTTTAGTATTTTGGCAAGAACATTAATAATGGCTATTTGAATCAGTTCCATACTCTATTCTCTTCTTTTTAATTAATTTTCTCTAAATATATCTCGGGTATAAACGCGACTCTCTACATCTTTAATCTCATCAGAGAGTCTATTGGCAACAATAACATCTGCTATTTTTTTAAAACTCTCTAAATCTTTTAACACTTTTGAGTGAAAGAACTCATCTTCATGATAGGTAGGTTCATAAATTACCACCTCAATTCCTTTGGCTTTAATTCGTTTCATAATGCCCTGAATTGCCGACGCTCTAAAATTATCTGAACCCGATTTCATTACCAATCGGTAGATACCCACTACTTTAGGATTTTTTGCCAAAATAGAGTCGGCAATAAAATCTTTTCGCGTTCCATTCGCTTCAACAATCGCTCCAATAAGACTGTTAGGTACATCACAATAGTTGGCTCGAAGTTGTTTGGTATCTTTTGGCAGACAGTACCCTCCATATCCAAACGATGGATTGTTGTAGTGTGTGCCTATTCTTGGGTCTAACCCTACACCATCAATAATCTGTTTGGTATCTAAATTATGCGTCTGTGCATAAGAGTCTAACTCATTAAAATAGGCAACCCTCATGGCTAAATAAGTATTAGAAAATAGCTTAATTGCCTCGGCTTCCGTAGAGTCGGT
>DCAF01000003.1:17333-19957 GCA_002311915.1 Sulfurovum sp. UBA1140
TTATTTTATTTTTACAAAAGATTTCAACCATACCCTTCAATAACGGGATTCTGTATTAAAAATTTTGATACAATGGCAAAAAAGTCAACAATTAATTAAAAAAAGGAGTCACCCTAATGAATCTAACCCATAACAGTAAAAGCATTTTTTTCTTCTGAAATTTTATGAACTCTAAACTTTTTTTCATAAAGTGTTATCTCTAGTCCTATATATCGGCTATTTAACTCTTGAAGCGTAATCTTTTTCTCAAAATCAATCACATCTCCACTTCAATCAACTCCATATCTTTTAAAGTTCGTAACGAAGATTCAAGCGTAGACTCCGAGATTTGGGGCAGGTCGGAGGTGATTTTTTTGGTGCTTAAGATATTAAATCCAGCAATTTGCATCGCCTAAGTAAGTGAATTGACAATATACGCCATCAAATCGGTTTCGGTGTGCGTGAGTTTATATTTTTCTTGAAAAAGTAAATCTTTGACCAGAACAAATGTTCTTTTTGAAGGTAGTGCTGACATGTGAAATCCTTGAAAATTAAATTTTTAATCCTCAAGAGTCCAATTACCAACATCTCTTGATAAAAATCAGATAGAATTGTGCATCACAACAGCAGAATTTAACAGCTATTTCTGTAAAATCCTATTGGAAGTGAAGCAGTTGGTTTTCGTAGACACGGTGGCTTCACTTCTTCTATCTGACTTTCGTTTCCAACATCCTACAACAATTATTCTTAAAAAAAAATAAAATCATCGAAACTTTTTTTGGCTCGGATTATTGAGATAATAGATTATATTAAAAGATTTTTCAAATCTTTTTTGATAGTTTTATTATAAATAATTCATTATAGGGTGTGGTTTTTTGGGGGGTGGGAAGTTTTTTAAACTAACAAATACTCTTAATTGCCCTCTTCAGAAAATAGTTCCAAAACAATATCAATATTTAAAAACATTGGCAAAGGTTCATCATCTTTTATACCAACAAAGCCTAAACGTTCATAAAATAAAATTGCATCTTTTTCTGCTAATAAATAGATACCCGTACAACCTGCTAATTTAGATATTTGATAAACTTTTAAAAATATATCTCTTAAAAGTCTTTTTCCAATGCCTTCTCCTTGTAATGACTTATCAACACCCAACATACTTAATTTAACTACAGGTACAATTGGAGGTAGTCCCGATGGTCTATTTTCTAATTCAAAATTATCTTTTGCAATTGAAAAAGTATCTAAGGTATAAAATCCTACAAAGCGTTCATTTTTCAATAAAACATAAGCTTGACTTAGATGTTTTTTGACTCTTTTTTTTAGAGATTTATGAACAAATTGATTTATCATTTTGTTATTGCAGTCGAATTCTTTTTGACCTATATAAGTTTTAGAAAGGTCGAATTTTTCTAGTTTTAGATTAGTCACTTTTTTGTTCTTTATATCTTTGTGTTAACTCTACTGTAGAGTGGTCAGGAAACCTAATAACCAAGTAAAAGTATAAGACTTTTTATCTTAGATAACTCTTATTTTAATAAAAATATGTTAATATATCCGTATATAAACCGTATAAGGATTTAAAATGAGCAGAACCAATGATTTAAAAGATGCACGAATAGAGTTCAAAACATCTAAAGATATAAAAATACTATTACAAGAAGTAGCAAATTCATTGGGTATGGATTTGAGCAACTTTTTAATCTCTACAGCAGTACAAAGAGCCAAAGAGATACAAAAAGAAGAGAGAATCTTAATGCTTTCTAAGCATGAATGGACAAACTTCCAAGAGATTATTAATACGCCTCAAAAACCTACTCTTGCACTTAGAGAACTAATGAATTTAGAGGAATTTTAGCTCATTCCCCTTCATTCTCAGAAGGAATATATATAAAAAATCAAACCACCAAAAACTCCACCCCCTCCTTAGAACCAATCAAAAGATAGCTTCTAAGCTTAGGAATAGCCTTAATCTTATCAAGTTCCAAATACCCTTGAACCTGCTCTATCCCCTCTTGTTTTATAGTCTCATAACTATCTTTGTCCTTTTTCCACTTAAGCTCAAACAGATAATTGTTTGGTACTTTTTCATCTCTTCCTATGAGCATAATATCGGGGATTTTTCTGTTTTTTTCAGGTTGTGAATCTATGAAATAGAACTCTGCAAAGGAGAGTAGAGATAGTGTTATCACATGAAAATGCTTCTCATTAAACCCTTGATGGTCTCTGTTTGAAAGTATTTTTATGACCTCATTTAGTTGATTTTGAAATGGCTCTTGGTCTCCTAAAAGAAGTTGAATTAAAATTTCACTGATAGAATCCGTAAGTTTAAAATGATTTCTCTTCTCTATCTCTACTGCAAAATAGTTAAAATAGAGCATTTTTATAACATAATTTGGTATCTCAAACTCATATAAACCACCTACTATTTCATCTTTTATGGTAATAAATCCCATTGAGTAGATAAGCGTAATAAAATCATCTCTTGTAAACTCTCGGTTTAGGTCATATCTATCTTTGATTACTCCTTGGATTGAGTTATTTTCTATGAGACTCTCTAATATTTTATAGTTTCTATTGGCATCTCCGATGTTAAAGAGTTTCATAATTGCTTTGTAGTCAGATGCTACATTTACATCTAGCAT
>DCAF01000003.1:20251-20474 GCA_002311915.1 Sulfurovum sp. UBA1140
ACTATTAGCTAGTATCGCATTGGCAAACTGGTCGTATTCATCTATTAGTAGGAAAATTTTATCATCTTCAACTATATTAAAAAAGTATTTCATAAGTTCAGATGGACTTTCTATACTTCTCAACTCTTTAATATATTTCCTATATCCATACTGAACAAAATATCTATGTATAGCAGAGATTATATTTTGGCTAAATGCCCTATATATAACATCTACTCCTCCA
>DCAF01000018.1:0-11161 GCA_002311915.1 Sulfurovum sp. UBA1140
ATCACACATGAAACTGGCTTGGACAGTACTTATAGGTTATATCGTCTCTGTTACTGTTTGGTATATTCAGTTTCAAATTTTAGGGTTTGGGGCATAGTCACCTTGGAATCGGAGACTTCAGTCCCGAATATGACGAGGCTGAAGCCATCGGTTCCTAGTTTTACAAAAAATATAATGGACAGTTACTTGACTATTCATTATATTTACATTAATTATTTAAACTACCTTCATAAAATTAGTGAATTAGTATTACAATTCCATCACAATTCACTATTGGGAGCAAATAATTTTTTTCATAATAATCCCCTATTCTTGTTGTTAAATATTATACTATTTCAATATAATAGCCTCCTTAAATAGATAATAATATATTATAATTATAATAATATATTAGCATGAACAGGTCTCACTAGATTAAGCAACTCTATGCTATAACTTATAAAAACATAAAGGATTTAAAATGAAAATGCAAGGTGAACCATCACTAGAACAGATAGATGATTATAACAATAACGAATCACCAGAGAAAAGAAGAACAGTTCGTTTGCTAATTGTAGGAATTCTTGTTGTGGGTGCAATCTATGCTATGGTAAAATATAGCTACTCTACCCCAAGTGACTATATAGGAACTCCTGAAAATCCAGGCATCAATACCAGTAAACATTAAAGAATAACTGTTTTATAAGATTTAAAAGGTGGTACACCCAACAGGATTCGAACCTGTGACCTTCGGTACCGCAAACCGATGCTCTATCCAGCTGAGCTATGAGTGCTTATATGTGTAATAAGGACGCAATTATAACTGATTAACTTTAAATAATAAATAGAAACTCCATAAAGTTTCTATTTTTATCTATTTATTTTTTAATTGGTGAGATTTGAGTATCATCTCTATCTTTGGGCGAGGAACATTAACAATATTTTCTATTAAAAATAGCTCTTTTCCCTCTTCATACATCGCAATTATTTTCTCTTTAATCGCTTCATTTTCAGCATCTGACGAAGTATCTAAACGCTGTTCTAATTCATAAACATAGTGTTCAAGTCGTTCGAGTCGCTCTTCTAGTAGTTCTTTATTGTCACGTTTTTTATCTTTTTCTACTCTTTCTAAAAAAAGATAAACAACAACAGCAATAAAACCTATCAAAGAGAAGAGTGTTAAAGTATAAAGCAGTTCCATTTACATAACCTCCAAAATAGTGAGTATTAAAAATAGGATACCAAGGTAACCATTTACGGTAAAAAAAGCTTTGTCAATTTTTGTAAAATCTTTGTTTATCAAGTAGTGTTCGTATGACAACATCATCGCACTTAGTATAATAGCCAATTGTGCAAAAAATGTTAACCCTGCATCCATAACAAAGAGTGTCCAAAAAATAATTGTTAAAATATGAAACACTTTTGCAATATACATGGTATTTTTTGCCCCAAACTTCGAGGGAATAGAGTGAAGGTTATTGGCTTTGTCAAACTCTATATCTTGCAATGAATAGAGCAGATCAAACCCTGCTACCCAAAACATCACACCCACTGCCAAATAGAGCGACCAGAGGGTAATCTCTCCTGATACGGCGACCACTCCTGCAATGGGTGCTAATCCCAAAGAGATACCCAAAATAAGATGTGCCAAAGAAGAGAATCGTTTAAACAGTGTATACGCACCCAATATTAACAAAATAGGAATGGAGAGTTTAAGTGCTAAATCATTAATAAAATAGGCAATCAAAATAAAAAATAACGCATTAATAATAATAAAGCCTATCATCGTGGCATTAGAAACCCGACCATCTACCGAAGGACGATTTTTAGTTCGAGGATTAAGTGCATCAACATCACGGTCAAGATAACGATTTACCCCCATTGCAAAATTTCTAGCACTAATCGCTGCAAAAGTGCCTAAGAAAAAAAGTTTCCACCCAAACCACCCATCACCTGCTACCAACATGGCAATAAAGATAAAGGGTAACGAAAAAATAGAGTGCTGAAGCATTACCATTTCAGAGAGGTTTGCCAATTTTGTTTTAAAATTATTCATTATGGGTGTCTAATTTTCATTTTACTATTAAGTGACCAAGCAATCACCATTACCAAAACACCAAATATATAAGGATTTAATACCAATCCATAAGCAAACAAAAGATAAAGTACCCAAAGAAGTATCGCTCCTAATGGTGTTGGAACCCCTTCAAAATATTTGGTTACCGTTCCCTCTTCGGACTTTATATTAAACTCAATCAAGCGTCGAAGCCCTGAAACTATATAAAAAATAAAAATAGCCCCTAAAATTGATTCTGTTAATCCTGAACTCTCTGCAGTAATTGCATAATAGAGTAAAAATGATGGCATAACCACAAACGAGATAAAGTCAGCATAACTGTCTACTTGAATACCAAACTCGGTAGAAAGATTGTATTTTCGTGCCACTTTGCCATCGGCAATATCCAATGCTCCTGCTATCCATGCCAAAATAATGGCAGTAAAAAAATCCCCATGAACAATAAAATGAATGGCAATAGTGCCACAAGCGATATTACCAAAAGTAATTAGATTGGCAAGGTTAAAACGGTTGTCTTTGTCAAATAACATGAGTATCCTTTTTTAAAGATGATATTTTACCCTTTTTTATGTTATGCTTTTATTATGAAAAAATTTCAACAACTCGCCCTTATTGGTTCTACTGCTTCAGGTAAAACAGCTTTGGCAATAGAGTACGCCAAAAAACACCATGCCAACATACTTTCACTTGACTCATTAGCCATTTATAAAGAGATTAATATCGTCTCTGCAAAACCTACTAAAGCAGAGCAAAAAGAGGTTCAACACTTTGGATTAGATCTCATCTACCCCAATAAGCCATTTGATGTTACCACCTTTATACAACTCTATCAACACGCCAAAGAGCAATCCATAAAAGAGCACAAAGGATTGATTATTGTAGGGGGTACCAGTTTTTATCTAAAGAGTCTAATAGAAGGCATTAGCCCCATGCCCAAAATCTCAGAGGCAACACAACAACAGACCAACAGCATACTTAACAAAGGGTTACCCAAAGCCCATGCTCTATTATCAAATATAGATAAAGTTTATATGCAAAATATCGCCACCACTGACCACTATCGTTTAGAGAAGATGCTTAATCTATATTTAGAAACAGGGTTGAGTCCAACCGAGTATTTCAAAAAGAACCCCACTATTCCAACTATAAATGAGCCAATTCCCCTTTATGAAATCGTTGTAGATAGAGATATACTAAGAGAACGTATTAGAGTTCGTACCCAAAAGATGATAGAACAAGGGTTAATAGATGAGATATTTTACCTAGAGAAAACCTACACCAAAGCTCCCAACTGTATGAAGGCGATTGGCATTAGAGAGGTGCTCGATTTTTTTGATGGTATCACCACCAAAGAGGAGATGAAAGAGAAGATTATTATCAACACCACACGATTGGCAAAACGCCAACGTACCTTTAACGCTTCGCAATTTTCTAATAAAATAGCTCTACCTTTAGATGAACTCTATGGGCAATTAATCTGATGAATTCCCTTGATTTAACAAGCACTCTAGGGAGTCAGGTTGAAGATTCACTTTGTTTCGTTCTCCTCTTCTTTTTTATCACCCCTTGCTATCAAATATTTTCCAAGCATCATTAAAGCAACCACCAAAATAACCACCACATAGGCTACCCACGGTTCTCTATTCATCCCAAACTCCTTTTTTATTACTTAAATTTTAAATCTAAAAATAATTTATATTACTTTTTTATATTTTAAAATAATAGCATAAAAAAAGATATTTTAACCCATTTTTCATGATTACTGCCAATTCAGCCATTACAATAGCACTCTAATTAAAAAGGCATAAACAATGAAACTCTATCGACCCTACCCAATAGACCAAGAGATACAAATTACCTCTAAAGAGATGATGGTGACCAAAACCAATATGCTCGGTGATATTATCTATATTAATAAAACATTCACTTCTCTTGTTGGCTATACTAAAAATGAAATTATAGGAACCCCTCATGATGCCCTAAGACATCCTGATATGCCAGAAGCCATCTTTTTTTTAATCTCACAAGCGATACAACAAGAGCAAAAAATTACTGCCATTGTTAAGAACCTCTCGAAATCAGGAGAATACTACTGGGCAGTTACCGACTTTGAAACACTAAAAGGGAAAAGTAATACCATAGATAGTTACATTGCTTTTAGACAAGCCATTCCAGAGCATCATATTTTTTCGATAATAGAGCTGTATGATACACTATTACAGATAGAGAAAAGACGTGGAATGGATGCCTCTTTACACTATCTACAACGCCATTTGGCAGAGAGAAAAACCAACTATAATGAACTTATCAAAAAGGTAAGCAGACCAAAAAGTATCATCTCTCGTCTATTTACTAAAAGTAAAGCACAGACTGATACCGAAAAGTCCATCTATAGAGTCGCTGCTTAAAATAGTCTCCTACTTTGGGTTTTATCTCTATATTTTTGAGTATACTTATTATACTTTATAAGTATGGATCAACAAAAATGTGCTTACGTTACCTATTTTTAATCTATATACTCTTTATAACTTCGCTTCATGCTGAGTTTAACACCACGTCACTCGATGAGTACCGTTTTAATATCTCTTGCTGGTTGGTCGATAGCAGTAACGATATTGATGACTACTTTTTTGAGTCCAACAACAGTACCCAAACCAGCCATACTTATGCCGAAGTAAGAAGCTCTTTTGCCCTTGAAGATACACAAAATAGTGAATATGCTGTTCGTCTGCGTCTACGACTGAATCTACCAAAAATTCAAAAACAGCTACGTATTGTTTTTGAAGATGCCTCTAACGATGATGCTCTGTATGATGGAACCCAACTCAACAGCCAATATCAACTCGAAGAGAAACAATACTTTTTACGTTTAGAGTATTTTAACTATATGATTAAACAGCTCAACTTGGCATTCAGTTCAGGGGTACGATTTACCAAAACCATGTTGCATCCCTATCTAAATATTAAGGCCAAATACAATGTAAAGAACGAAGAGAATGAAAAAAAAATACTCTCTAACCGTTTTCGTTACTATATTAATGGAGATATAGAAGATGTTGTTTCGTTTAATACGCTATATACCCTAAACCAAACGTTATATTTTACCATTCGGAATAGTTTTCGTTATCGAAACTGGGAAGATTTTCAAAAAATAGTTAACGATGCTTCATTTATTAAAACATTAAAAGTGGGTGAACAGGCAAGTGCAGGGTTTACCTTGGTAACAGAGCTAAAAAACAATCGTAACTTAACGCTTAACTACCCACAACTCTATGTAACCTATAGAAACCAACTCTATAAAAACTGGATTTACTACGAAATTCACCCCTCTTTGTTATGGCGAAAAGAGAACGATTATGAGAGTTCTGCGAGGTTAATGCTAACCCTTGGGATGATTTTTAAAAAAGAGTAGAAGAGTAGGCGAGGCTAAAGCCATCGGTTCCTGCTATGCCATCTGCATTTTCGGAATCGGCGTGTTTACACCCGAAGTATTTTATTCAAAAAGAGAAGTTATCTACTCCTCTCCTCCGTCATAATAGAACTCATCCAAGCCCTCTAAAAAGTTTTCTAACAACTCATCGGAACAGACTTTAAAGTTTTTATGTCCCTCTTTACGAAACAATGCACCAATTTGTCGTTTGGTTAAAATCACATCGACCAAAGCAAAAAGAATAACCAGTTCAGCCTCTTTAAGCTCTAAGGCTACACGAAGTTTTTTAAGTATTAAGTTATTGGTTAACTCCACCACCTCATCTTCATTTTTAGGTTTTAAAGGGGTTCCTCGTTTTAAAAGAACCAATCCATCTAAAAAAAGTCCCAACTCTTCATAAGTTGCCTCTTTAAAATCCTTATCTTGATGTCGCTTTAAGATGTTAACCAATCGCTCTTCATCCATTTGATGATTGACTAAAGCATACGCTTTAATTATCTGTTCGTTCTCTAAAGAGATTGCTGTTTTTATCTTAAATAATATATCATTTATTTTCATTAATATGTTTGCCCCATTTAAATTTATCTTTGTACCATCCATTCAAACTTGAAATAGTAACACTGTAGGCTTTTCCACTACTGGCATGAATAAACTGGTGGTTTCCAATATAGATACCCGAGTGGTTCACAGGATGGCTTGGACTAAGAATCCACCTCATTTATGGGGTGGAGTATCAAGACTAATGCTTAAATTGCTCTCTACCACACTTTTTTGTCGCTCTAAACAGCCTGTTCCCATAAACAGTAATATCAGTAGAAGCGTAAGCGTTTTCATCAGATAACCTAGAAATATTCACTAAGAATATGAGGGAAAGAACGAATGGTCTTCTCTGCTTTGGCTATCTTCTCTTCAAACACAACTTTCGAGTGAGGGAACGTTGTTTGTAGCTCTTTGTAAATCTCAATTTTTTCCTGCATATGTGCTTCAAGTGCATCCAAAACTGCTTCCATACGCTCTTGGCTAACAGCAAACTTCATTAAAAGTTCAAACATCCGTTTTCGTGGGTGAATTGACATTGAATCCCCTGCCACGTCGGCAATATCTTTAATATCCCACCGTGAAAGGTAAATTCCACTGGCATGAGGAGCCACTATCTGTGCATAGAGTGCTTCGGTATAGCTGGGATAATCTTTCATGTCAATCTCTTCATCGCTTTCACATGAACCATCAGTACAGAACTCACCACTCTCTTTCATCGCCTCAAATTCAGCTCGTAACTCTTCTATATCTCTCATTGTCTCTCCCTCTTATCTTTAGTATCGCGAAAATCCACCCTCTGAAGGGGGTGGATATAAGCATAATTTTATTGAACTATTCAGTTACTTGAACAATTAAGCTCTAAAAAACACATCTTTGGTTAATATATCATATCGAACAATTATCTATCTGTGAAAACCAAACAGTTACTTTTTGCTTGATAATTCAGTCTAGGCAGGGCATGTCCGACTTTAAACGCTCCCTAAATATCTGAATATTAATTCAGAGTTCGGAAGAATCCACCTTCTTTAGGAGGTGGAGTTGTCAAATTATCATTGGAATTAGATCCATGTCTATCTTGGCATCATACCATCGGTTGGCAAGTAACATCATTCTAATGGCTAAAATCATTCGTTCATCAAAAAAATCAGGGTTATCAACAAGGTCATCAATATCTACATCAAGGTTGTATCCCGTGATTTTTCCATCAACCACTTCTACAAACCCAACCAAGCCCCGTACTTTGGCTCTTTCGTTAAGTTCATCACAATATTTCATCGCCTCGGCTTGAAACTCAGGTTCAATCATCATTCTGGTGACTTTAGAGTTGGTCAAACTCTCCATCGTAAAGGGAAAGTGTTCATCTTTAATATTCAAAGCAATCGCCGTGGCATTAAGCCCATTGGCTTTAAGTATTTTATTGAAATACCTGCGTCGGTCGCCTGTTTGTGCATTGTACCCAATAATGGTACAGAGTTGGGTATCGGGTTTTATCTCTTCTGGTTTCATAATTGCATGCTCCTTTTACTCAAGTTTCATTCTTCTGGCGTTGGCATGAAGCTCCATCGCCTCCTCCTCTTCGCTCTTACATCGCAGACACTCTTTTAATCCACCTGTATAGGTAAAGTAGTTTCCACACTCGTTACAACGTTTAATATCAAAGGTGGCTAAAGTTCTTTGTGTTGGTTCAAAAAACTCTTTTATCTCGAACCCCTGTTGCAGTTGAATCGCATTGGGTTCACACACATCATGACAGAGATGACACTTTAAGCACATCATCGCATCAAAATTAATAACCGAGAACTTGCCATTAGAACTCAACGCACCTGTAGGGCAGATACGATAACATATTTGGCAATTGGTACAACTCTCATCAATAAATTTCTGAGAAGTAAAAGATATATCTTTACTCGCTAAAACATCATAACTTAGTGGTTTAGGAACCCTTTTAAGTACCGAATAGAGCAATTTTCGTTTATCTGGTATCTTTTTATCTCGTATTCCTGCAATAACAGCCGTGTCAATTCCAAACGATTTCAACTCATCAGCTACCACTGCTTCATCAAATGCCTGTTTACTTTTAATAGCCCCTTTTAAAGAGAGAAAAGAGCGTCTATCAGTAACCTTTTGCTCCTCTTCTTTTTTTAGAGATGTGGCTACTACCGATTTGATTAAAATCTTTTTATCTGAAAAGCTCGAAAGAATAAAGTTTGCCTCTTCGATATTGGCGATAATTTGCTCTTTTAATAGAGTGCTTTCACCCCCACAGTGACACCCCTTGGCATCCATAATAACAGGTGTTTCACTGGCAACTGCCAACGAAATAAGATGCTCTACACTTAAGACAGAAAGACAACAGTACAAATCTTGTTGACATACCAATTCGTTGTTCTCTTCTTCTAAAAATTTAAAGAAAAATTCTATCGGCGAGAAGCCCGAAAGTGAAAAGGATTCGGTAGGGCAAATTCCTACACATCCCCCACAGTTGATACATGCCGAAGGGGTAAAAGCAGGAGTGTTGTCTAGCATCTCTATGGTTGATACAGGGCAAATATCAACACATTTGGTACACTCCGAAAATTTACTGGTGGCTCTTATACATGAGCTGACATCAAATTCTAAATGCATAACCGTTACTTGTTCGCCAACTGCTCGTTGATGTACTCAAAATCACTCAACATAAACTCCAATGCCAACTCTGCACCATCATGATAGAGTGGTGTTCGTGACTCTCGTTTCATATTAATAAGGTACATCGGTGACCAATTAAGCAAGTGGTCTTGAAGAAACCCTTTTTGCACTTGAAGCAACTCGATTATTCCCTCTTCATCTTCGGCATCATAAGCTTTACGCAACGCTCGACAGAGCATGTACATAAATTCTAACTCTACCCCAATATGATCAGGACTCACCACCCGTGCCTTGTCCAGTTCAACCCTAAAGTCTAAAGCGTTATAGAGTTCTAAAACAGGGTTATCCCCCCCACTCTCTATCATCTGGTCATCTCGGGTATAGAAACTCTCGTAGGGTACAAGGTGCAGTAGAAAAAGGTTGGTGTAATCAACATCTAAATATCGCTCTTTAATGATGTTGGCACTAAACTCTTTTCTTTTATCCCATTTTTTATAGTTAGGAAAAAGGCTTAAGAGTGCTTCGTTTGACTCTATCGACTCTAAGAAATCTTTATCTACTTCACCAATCATTAATCTTGAAATAATGGCGTAAAGTGTGATACGGTTTCCCAATTCTTCTTTTGTTAAAGTGATACTCATATAGAACCTCATGTTATTAAATTAGTGAGATTCTAGCATAAAAGAGGGTAGAGATTGCCTAATTTGAGTTAAAGCCAAAAACTATTCTGTTTAGCGTTACCTAAGTTTAGCGTAAAGCCCCTGCCTTTAGGTATGGGGAGTATGTCAAGCTAGAGCAATATTTATTAAACCACCTCTTTCATTCTATCTAGTGGTGAGGCAATGCCTTCATCAAGTATCTGTATCTCTTTTTGATGTTTGGCTTCATGAAATCTTAGCCCTAATGCAGTACAAATATCTTTGGCATCGTCTCTGGCAATCGAGAGTGAATTGGTGGCTCCTGGGCTTGGAGTCATGTTAAAAATTAGTGAACTTTTAGAAATTTTCACTTCACCCAACATCAGTTGATGCTTCTGCTTATCAATAATTTGTGGTCGCATCCCCCCATATCCTTGAGCAAAAGTTAAATCTTGAACTTTTAAAGAGGGGATAATTTTTTTAGCATCACGAATAAAGACCTCTTTACCTACCAATGGAATCTCTTCGAGTACATTTTTTAAAATATATCGTCTAATCGTGGGGTCTTTAAAAAGACTCATGTAGACTTTGGTCACATCACTATCAATATTTAATGCCGAAATCAAATCTTTTAGATGCAGAGCATGATAACGCTCAAGCTTTGGCAAAGCAAAAGCAGTGGGACCAAATCGTGTGTTCCACTCTTGGGTACAATCAGGATCTGCATGAATCGCAGCAAACGGAAGTTTAGGGTTTTGCATGGTGTAGACTTTACTCTCTAAAAGCTTCTCTTTGGTAAAAAAGAAACTCCCCCCAATGGGCAAAATAGCATACTCTTTTCCATACCCCATTGACTGTGCAAATAGCAGTGAGTAAGCTCCTGCATTCACCACCACACTCTTTGCCTGAAACTCTGTGGTATCGGTGGTAATGGTGTAGTATCCATCACTATTTTTTTCAATCTTGGTCACCTCTTCATTGTAACGCATCTGTACATTTTTATTGGTATCCAATGCCTGTTGAACAAAACTTTCACTCAATTTTTTATAATCTACGGTAGTAATCTGACCTTTCGTACCCATTGCCATAATCGGTTCGGTTCGCCCCTCTGTCAGCTTAGGCTCCATCTTGGCTAATGTTACTTCATCCCAAAGTTCTAAATAGGGGTAAAGCATTTTAAACTCGTTATAACGCTCTTTAAGTGCCTGAATTTCCTCTTCTCCAACGGCAAGTAACATCTTATCTTTTCTAAATCCAATCTTATCTACCTCATTAAAATTTTGAATATAATTGGCAATCATAGAAGAGGCTTTTTTAACATGAACGGCTTTTTCATAGCTATAATTACTCTCAATATCCCCCACATGCAAGGTTTGTGAATTTGCTTTTGGGTTAGAGTTAAGTTGACTCACCTCGTCATACTTCTCAAAAAGTATAAGATTCTCAACATCGGCATAACGAGCCAACGTAAAAAGAAGTGCAGTCCCTGCAACCCCACCACCTACAATAGCTGTATCAAAAAGTTTATTAATAATCATCTTTATTCCTAATTTAATTATATATTTTTAGTTTATTTTAAAAATTTTATTGAATGGAAATGATACAGATATTCCTATAATAGATGGCTTATGAATGAGTCTGTAAAAAAGAGTTTAAGAGAGTTAAGCTTTAAAATAAGTAGAAATTTTCCCAAGCCCAAAAAGCTTTAGGAAAAAGATACAAAGGCAGGAAGAGACTAAATCTCCTCAGCCACCTGAACTATAGAAGAGAGATAACATCTCCGATTCCTTCCTCCTATTCCATGGTTCTTAGTTCTCTCTTTTTCATACTTCTTGTACTCTTCTACCATTACTTGGTATGCTTCTCTTT
>DCAF01000018.1:11237-15167 GCA_002311915.1 Sulfurovum sp. UBA1140
TTAGTTTTGAAAGAACTCTATTATAAATTTACAAAAAAGCAAACAATACAACAGAAAAACCATCTTGAATCATTAACCAGTAAAGATGGTGATAAATTCTCAATAAAAGAACTTAAAAAGTCAATTCAAGAATCTATAAAAAAAGAGAAAAAAATTATTGAACAAGTACAATCCTTAATAGATTCCACTGATGAATATCGAATAGCATATGAGAATATAAACTCTATAAAAGGCATTGGACAAATTGGTTCTATTGCACTTTTACATCTATTTTTAAAATATCCAGAAGCCAATCAAAAACAGATTACATCACTTACTGGTTTGAATCCTATTTATCGGCAATCAGGTACATCTATTCAGTCTGGCTATAGAATTGCTAAATCAGGTGTAGCATTTTATCGAGGTGTATTATTTATGGCAGCCCTCAGTGCCGTGCAGCATGATAAAAATTTTAGAACTTTTTATGAACGATTAAAAGCTAATGGCAAACATACGGTCAAAAAGTAAAACTGATTTCTAAATCTTCTCCCACTCAAACTTACAAATATTTTTCTCTTCTTTGGAGAATTCAATACCAATAATTACAATCTCTTTAGAAATATTCAAATATTTTTCATGATATTTTTTATCTTTTATCTGCTCTAATGCTTTACCATTTTGGTTTTTATTGTCAACTACTTTAAACTCAATAATATAAACTTGGCTCATATCAGGCGTGGCTATGGTTAAATCAATTCTTCCTAAATTTGTAACATCTTCAGGGATAAACTCTATTCCTAAGCCTGTAAGATAGCTATAGATTACATTCGCATAATAACCTTCATAGTTTTGGATAGTGTTGTTGCTATAGGCATGATGAGGAAGTGAAGCAAAAAGTTGATGAATGGATTGTTCAAATTTTTTCATATCTTTATCTTGTATCGCACTCAATAGAGGCATGACTTGCATGGAATCATCAGATAATAGATACCTAAAAATGGTCTCATTTAAAGCACTTCTAACCTCTAAATTTGGATAGGTTAATTTGTATATTCTACGATTAAATATCGTTTCAACTTTTTTAATTGTCAAGTAGCCTGTTTGAAAAAGAAGTGTTTCTATCTTAATGTCATCTACATCAAAACTACCTAAATCACTTTCACTTATGGCTACATCTTCTAAGTTTGGTAAAAAGTAGTTTTTCTGTTTTAGTATTTCAATCAAAAAGGCAGGATTTCCTGTTTCAAACCAATAGTTTCGATAGGATTTTCCTTTAGAGAAAAAAAGTAATATATCAAAAGGATTATAAACACCTTCCCCTAAAAAATTATAACCATTGTACCACTTCTTTAGTTCAACTAAATCAACACCATCTAATCGTTCCTCAAAATGAGTCTCTACATCTTGATGAGTATAACCACAAATAGTTGCATATCTTTCATCTAAAGATATATCTTCTAAGTTATTTAATCCACTAAAAAGACTAACTCGTGAAAATTTACTTACTCCTGTTAAAAATGCGAATTTTACATATTGGTCGCTATCTTTTATAACTGAATATATATTTTTTAACTTATCTCGTATATCTTTTGATAACTCTTTATTTGTCACATTATCTAAAATAGGTTTATCATATTCGTCTACTAATATGACTACTTTTTGATTATATTTTTCATAAGCTGTACGAATTAGTTCTCCTAAACATTTCTTATGTTTAGTGTTATTTACACATTCTAATCCTAATCTTTTTTCATTAATTTCTATAATTTCTTGAATAGTATCATCAATTTCATCAAGGCTTTTAACAACCCCTGCACCAAAACTAATATGAATCACAGGATAAGTAGTCTCCCAATCCCACTTATCATAAATATAAAGCCCCTCAAACAGCTCTTTTTTACCCTCAAATATATCTTTGAGTGTATCTAAAAAAAGAGACTTACCAAAACGGCGTGGGCGTGAGAGGAAGTAGTATTTTCCTTTATCTATGAGTTGATGTGCTAAATCTGTTTTATCTATATAGATGTAATTTTTTTCTTTATCTCTTATTTCGTGGAATGTTTGTATTCCTATTGGTAGTTTTTTCATTTTTTCCTCTCTTTTTCTTTAATGTTATCTATATTTTTCTAATTCATTCTTAATTGTTTTCATCATGATATTAGCTCTAGCTGTTCCTATAGTTTTCAATTGAATCAAATCTTTTTTAGCAAGAGCATCACTATCTTTTTGAAGTATAGCTATCTCCTCTTTGTACTCTTTGACCACTGCACTTTTATCAAATGCCATATTTTCATTACCTGACCCTAAAATTCCAAACAATTGGAAAAAACAGAACATGCATGGCATGAGTATATAGGCTTACTTTGGTATAAAATTACAGGAAAGATTTAACAAAATTATGTTCCAATATACTTTTTATACTGCTCAATCTTCTCTGCCAAACGTTCAGCCATCAATCTATTTGCTAAACCCAACTTCTCTAAGATTAGCCTAGCCTCATCTTGGTAAGCTTTTACCTTTGAAGCTTTCCAATAGTGAGGAGGTTTTCCCAAGTTAGCTACTCTATCAGCCATTTTAACCACCCATACAGCTTTAGGCTCTTGAACTATTCGCTCTAAAGAGTCTAACATCTGTTCACTTTTTGTAGATAAGGTCTCATCTTTACTCAAAGCCATCACCCCTTTAGCAACAGCTTCTCCAAACTCTTTTTCTAACTCACTATAGCTTACCATTGTATCTTCAATGGTATCATGAAGTATGGCACAAACTATTGCTAATTCTGCATTCTCAATACTATGTTGAACAGACATCACCTCCATCATAACATTACCAAGATGTGTCAAATATGGCAATTTATCTCCTGGGTAGAGTTGCTCTTTATGGACTTTTGAAGCAAAAAACCAAGCTTTTGTAATACTCTCTTGATTAACCATCTTGCAAAACTCTTTGGAATCGGAGACTTTAGTCCCGAACAAGACGAGGCTAAAGCCATCGGTTCCTAGTTTTCCAAGATGTCTATTAACCATTGTACCATTAAGAGCAAAAAAGGTTCGTATCTTTTCAAAGTGTCGCTCTACTCCTTCAAATGGATGAGTTCCACCCTCTTCTATAACCATCATTGCATTGGGTATTTTTGCTACAGCCTCTTTGTAATCTAAAATATCATCACCCTTTTGGAGTAAAAGAAGATACTCTCCACATTTTACCTCACTCACAGCATACCCTTTCAACATCTCCAAATGAGACGCATTCCATGAAAAACTACTACCATCATAATAGTTCTTCGCCACACCTTTTAAGTCAACTGCTCTTTTTAACGTTTTACTAGACTCAATAGCAGGGTTAATCAATACAGCTTTCACTCCATATTTCTCAGCCAAATAGATAGTATAGTACCCACCAAGCGAAGAGCCTATTAACGTCACTTTTTCTTTTTCATAAGAGTCTATCAACTCTTCCAGTGTCGCCACAGCTAACTCAGGGACATATGAGAGTGAAGGAGCAATAAAAGGCTCATTAATACTTTTAAAATACTCTCTTAACTGTATCGCTTTACCACCTTGACCAGAACTACCAAAACCATGTATATATATTGTCATTTTGACTCCTCGTGGGTATTTTATAAGCTTTGAACTTTAACTACTATTAAATGTTAGTAGCTAAGGAGTTACAATTTCACCCATCATGTTATTCATTACAATGAGTTCTATACAACAAATGGAAACTACTTGGCATTGTTAAATTAAGATAGTTCATTTTTTTATTCCTTTTTTCAAGAAAGGTTAGCAGTTTTCATATTAACTCATGACAAAGCTACAGAGACTGTGAAAAGAGGAAAAACCTCCCCTAAACAAAAACTACGCTATACTCAAAACAACAAAATAGAAGGAAAAAGTCATGTGAAATTTAGGGTCAGGTGATGAAAACTGTAAGTTTTACAAGCTTTGCAGA
>DCAF01000063.1 GCA_002311915.1 Sulfurovum sp. UBA1140
TAGGTTTTTGGCTATGGTGTTGTAATACTATAATATTATTGTAAAAATACCAATGATTTGCAATAGAAAATAGTTAAAAATTTATCTAACTACAAATAGATAATCCAATTTTACTATGATGCCTCATGAACCCTTTAATACTAAAAAAAGCCCTAAGAACCTCTGTCTTTACCCATGAAGAGATAGCCTATCTCTTAAAAAATGAAGTTTCAAATGTAAATGCCAAGATTTCATATATGGTTAAACATCAGATTTTAATTCGTCTAAAAAAAAAGGAAAAAACATGTCTGAATTACACCCTGCCATAGGCAAAATATTGGAAAAATATGATTTGTCAACGGCTGATAAAACTTAAATGCTTCGTGGTGTGGTCAGTCTCCAGCGATGGTTAATTCACTTATTGCCATCGGTTATCCTGCTAAAAAGATTAAATGGTATCGTGGGGGATGGCAAGTTGGTTGGGTTTAAACATGACTTCGACGCGAAAGTAAACTTAAAAAAGTTTTGAGATACTGAGTTTTTATGTTAAAATAGTTTATCTTATTGGATAAGGTTCTTTATTATGATACAATTTTACTCTCTATTTACTCTATTTTTAGCCCTTTTTTTTCAAATAACTCATCTTCATGCCTTAGATAATCATCATGTTCCACCAGACTTACAAGGGTGGAAAGATTGGGTGATGGACGATGTTAAAGATAGGGATTGTCCTCGTCACTATCAGCAAGATAGTCGTATCTGTTCGTATCCTACTAAAATCGTGGTAAACTTAGATAACAATCGCTTGGATTTTAATATGACCCAAAATACTTTTAAAGATAAGAGTGTGGTTACTCTTCCCTCTGCTCATCAGACTTGGGCGAAAGAGGTTACCGTTAATGAAAAAAAAGCGATTGTACTTGATGTGAATGCAAAAGCAACGGTAATTGTTGATAAAGGGGTGCATCATATTGCTGGAACCATAGATTGGAATGGTGGTTTGAAGTATCTGCAACTTCCTCATAATATGGCACTGGTTCAGCTTTATAAAAATGGGCAAGAGGTTTTTCCGTTAAAGGTCGATAAAAACTCAAGGCTTTGGCTAGAAGAGCAGGGGAGTGACGGGGATAAAAAGGGGACGCTTTCGGTTGCTATTTATCGAAAAATTATAGATGGACACCCCTTAAAAATGCAGACCCATCTGCATTTTAGGGTTTCGGGTAAGATGCGTAGTGTGGTGCTTGATGGAGTAACGCTTGATGGATTTTACCCTACAGCCGTAGAGAGTAAATTGGATGTTAAAATCACCGAAGATAAAAAACTACAAGTTGAAGTTAAAGCAGGTGAGTATGTGGTTAAAGTGGACTCTTTTAGCCCTGAAAATTTGACAACACTGCTTCAACCATCTTATCGTTTTAGTTATGCCAATCAAGAGAGTTGGGCTGTAGAGAGCAATGCTGATTATCGTACTATTGAGATAGAGGGGGCTAGAGCCATTGACCCCTCTGAGACCAATCTGCCCAAAGCGTGGAAAAAACTCCCTCTCTATCTTATAGAAGAGGATACAAAACTGACCCTTAAAGAGTTGTATCGAAGTGCCAATCAGCAACAGAAAAACGAGTGGGTATTGAAACGGCGTTTATGGTTAGATTTTGATGGGACTGGCTACTCGGTTGATGATAGAATAGAGGCAACCATTGCTAACGTAAGACGCTTAGAGGCAACCAACCTTTTAGAATTGGGTTCGGTGAGTATTAATGGAAAACCAACACTGATTACCACACTTGAAAATAGTCATCAACAAGGCGTAGAGCTACGCGAAGAGAGCTTAAATATTAAAGCATCAAGTAGGTATAAGGGGAATATTTCAACCCTTGTGGTAAACGGTTGGGATGAGGTGTTTAGTCGTGTCGATACCGAGCTATATCTTCCTGCTGGGTGGCGACTTTTTGCCTCGTTTGGAAGTGATAATAGAACAACTTCATGGGTAGATAAATGGGATTTAATGGATATTTTCTTACTCTTGCTTCTCTCTATCTCTATTTATCAACTCTTTGGGTGGGGGTGGTCAATTTTTGCGACCCTTTTTCTTATTTTGCTTTGGCATGAGGGGGATGCACCAACCGTCGTATGGCTTTGGATTTTGGTGTTGGTCGCACTGCTTCGTTTGATTGAAAAGGGGAGAGCAAGAACGGTGCTTAAGGTGTTATTGGGTATCTCAACGGCATTTGTTCTGTTGGGAGTGTTGCAGTTTTCTGTTTATCAGATACGTACCACGCTCTATCCACAGCTTGAACACCATGAAGGGGGGAACTTTTATCCCCAGTTTGAAAAAGAGATGTCGTTAAACGATGCAGTGAGGAGTGAACCTGTTGAGTTTGCCAAGAGTGTGCCTCCTATTTACAGTAAAATAAGAAATAAAAGTATTCAAAATGTACAAAATAATCTTTATATACAAAAGAGCCTACCTAGTAAGAAAAAGCAGATACTTATGCAGAATAAAATAGACCCCAATGCTGTAGTACAGACAGGGCTTGGTACTCCAACATGGCAGTGGAAGACGCACCATTTTGCTTGGCAGAGTGCTGTTGGTAGTAGGGATAAGTTGGAGTTATGGCTTATCTCTCCTAGTTTAAATAGGGTTTTAAATTTATTTAAAATTGTAGGATTATTCTTTTTACTCTTTATGTTTTTACGTGAATTCACCCCAGCAAAGTGTAGCCAATTCAGAGAGAAAATATTTCCCTCTAATGGGTTTAAAGCGTTGGGTTTAGTGGTTCTATTGGCATTTACCCCCTTATCCCTTAGAGCTGATATTCCATCTCAAGAGCTTTTATCAGAGCTACAAAGTAGACTGCTTGAACCCCCAATATGTTTACCAAATTGTGCCACAACCGAGCAGATAGAGATAAAAATTGTGGACAATAGGCTATTTGTCAATATGAGCATTTCGGCAGGAACCAAACTATCGGTACCAATTTTAGGCAATCGTAATATATGGTTGCCTCAACGGGTTACGGTAAATAATAACCCCAATCCTTATTTACAACTGGACAGCAAAGGTGATTTATGGGTGATGCTAGAGAAGGGTGTACATCAACTCACGTTAGAGGGGAGTATTAAAGGGGTTGAACAGATTATGCTCTCTTCGCGTCTGCCACTACACAACTTAACCATACAACAGAGTGATGGTTGGAGGGTAAGTAGTGACAAAAAGAGTTATATAGAGATTGTTAATATGGATAAAAAAGCAATCGAAGCAAAAGAGAAGGTGCAGAGTGCCATTGAACCACTGGTTAAGATTACACGAACCTTCTATTTTGGTCTGCGTTGGTATATTGAAACCGATGTTAAGTTGCTTAATCGTATTGATAAACCTTATACTTTTGCCTTTAATCTTCTGCCTAATGAGTCGATTCTTGATAAAGCGATTGAGGTTAAAAATCAACAAGCCCTTTTGCACTTAAGAGATGGACATGCTCATTACCATTGGCGTTCTTCTATCCCTATTCGTCAAAGAATAGAACTAAAATCTAGTGATAAAGAGCAGATTCTTGAGGTGTGGCAGATGGATATTGCCTCTATTTGGAAGATGACACACGCTGGAATTGAGCCAGAAAAATCGATAAAAATAGGGAATTTGCTTCTGCCGATTTTTAAACCGTGGCAAAAAGAGCATTTAATATTGACGCTTGAAAAAACAAAAGCAGTTAAAGGGGAGAGTCTGACCATTGAATCAAGCAGTGTCTCTGTGGTTCAGTCTCAACGCTACCGAGATATAACACTGGATATATTTGTAAAGAGTTCCCGAGCAAGACAGTATGAGATAACGTTAGCCAATGTCAAAGAGTTAAAATCGGTTAAAATTGATGGCACGGCACACTACTTAAAAATAAACAATCAAAAACTCTCTTTGCCTTTAAAAGCCAAAGCACAAAAAATCAAAATAAAATGGCGAGAAGAGATAAATTCTAGCATCAATTATACTTTTCCAAGTATCAATTTGGCTAAAGAGAGTGTTAACAGCAATATTACACTAAATCTTCCCCGTAATCGTTGGGTATTGTGGACAAGTGGACCACTTTTGGGAGCTGCTGTATTGCTTTGGGGGGTGTTGTTGTCGGTATTACTCTTTGCTATGGTTTTAGGACGTGTCGAGGGGATTCCTTTAAAAACAAGAGATTGGTTGCTGTTGGGCATGGGGGTGAGTACGACCAGTGTGATGATTATGCTCCCGATTGTTATTTGGATATTTGCTTTACGCTACCGAGAACACCAAGGAGATCTGTTACAAGGGTGGAAGAGAAATCTAATGCAGGTATCACTGGTTATTTTGACCATTATAGCTTTGGGTACGATTGTAGGTGCAGTTTCGGTCGGACTGTTGGGAAGCCCTGATATGATGATAGAAGGAAACAACTCTACGACTTATAATTTAAATTGGTACAGTGACCGAATAACTGTTGCGTTGCCTGAGCCAACGGTAATAAGTGTCTCTATTTGGTACTATCGAGCCTTAATGCTGTTGTGGGCGATTTGGATTTCCTTTTCGTTAATTAAATGGCTAAAATGGTCTTGGAAGATTTTTACTCAAGGGGATATTTGGGTGAAAAGAGAGCGTAAAGAGGATTAAAATATAAAGAACTATGAATATATTATAAAAATATCTTTTAAAAGTTTTGGAATAACCACATTAGTGTTTTAAGTTGCGTAAATATTCTCATGAGATTGAGTAGTATATTCCTTTATCTGTAAGCTCTTTTTCAAAAAGTTTAAAGTTTTTTTGTGCCAGTTTTTGATTTTGGGAAGAGACCGAAATACAGACTCTCCAACCGTCACTATGCATGGTTGGTAAAGATGAGAACTCTACCTCTTTGGGCATCTGTTTCATAATTGCTATAAGCTCACTCTCTTTACATAGAGCCGTTAAGGTATAGCGATGGGTGGTCTCTTGAGTGGCAAAGAGTGTTGCTAAAATATGCTCAACCATCGGGTGGCTCATTTCGGGGAACCCTGGCATAAAAAAGTATCGCTCATCAAGGTAAAAAGCGGGCATTTTATTAACAGGGTTTTCGAGTATCTTGGCATTTTTAGGCAATTGAGCCATCTCTAGCACGTAGTCTGGTAAATCTTCTTTGAATCGTGTTTTGATAATTTCGGTGGCTTCTTGATGTTGATGTAGATTACCATCTCGCAGGGCAATAGAAGCACATTTTCGGGTGTGGTCATCAGGAGTAGAGCCAATTCCCCCAAACGAAAAGATAACCGAATTGGGTTGAGAGGCGATAAATCGAATGGTTTGAACAATAAGGGCAGGGTCATCTTCGATAATAAAAGAACCAGTTAATTTTTTACCATAATGGGCTAAGGCTTGGGCGACAAAATCAAAATGTTTGTCGGTGCGTCTTTGATTTAAAATCTCGGTTCCGATAATGAGTGCAAAGAAGTTTACTTTAGGCATGGGCAGTTATCTCTTTAAGTTTTATTAAAAAATCATTGGGGGCTAGGTCAATAAATTGGTTAAAATTGGTTTGAATTTTACTCAGTGTTAAAGGGTCTTGCTTTAGGTTCATCATCTGAAGTAGGGTGGTTAAATGCTCCCCTTCACCTTTTGCCATGTCGGTGGTAATGTCGATACGGTTTTCATCTAAAAAATGAACAATACGGGCATTTCCTCTTCTGCCTCCACCGTGACTGGTGGCTTCGCTTGAGGCTTCGGATGAGACCAATAGGCTAATTTGTGCCGTGACCTCGAAAGTAGAGCTTATGGCATCATTTTGTCGGCTACTGTAGTGACGGCTAGAGCTTCTGTCGTAGTGTCGGTGGCTGTCTCTTGCACCCATAACTTTGGGTTTAATGGTTCCTGCGGTGAGTAGTGATAGGGTTAAAGGGAGTAGTAGGAGTCTCTTTTTCATCTTGTCCGAACCTTTTAGTTTTTTATAATTATAGTATAATTGTGGAAAAAAGATAACAATGAACAGAGAATTATTGGTAATGGAGCAGACGGGACGGCTTGATAAACTTTTGACACAGAAGCTTAATGAGAGTAGAAATCAAGTGGAACAGTTGATTAAAGAGGGTTTGGTACAGGTTAATCAAAAAGTGGTTAAAAAAACAGGTTATAAGGTATCGGTTGGAGATTGTGTAGAGTATTCTTTTAAAGAGGTGGTTCCCAAAGAACAAGTGGTGGTGGACTTTGATGTTGAGATACTTTATGAAGATGAGGTGATGATGGTGGTAAACAAACCTTCAGGATTGGTGGTGCATCCTGCCCCTTCTGTTAAAGAGGCAACGCTGGTGGATTGGTTGATTCAAAAAGGTATTTCACTTTCGACCATATCGGGTGAAGAGCGACATGGGATTGTGCATAGAATTGATAAAGATACCACAGGAGCATTGGTGATTGCCAAGACCAATGAAGCCCATCAGAAATTAAGTGAACAGTTACAAGATAAGAGCATGGGCAGATACTATTTGGCACTGATTGATTACCCTTTAAAAATGAGTGGTATTGTCGAAAAACCAATTGGTAGAAGCCGTAATAATCGCTTGAAAATGGATGTGGTTCCCGAAGGAAAAGAGGCAAAATCAGCCTTTTGTAAACTCTTAGAAAGTGACGCAAATGTGGAGCTTATTGCTGTTAAACTCTTTACGGGGCGAACCCATCAGATTCGTGTACATCTTAACAGTTTAGGACGACATATATTGGGAGATGTTTTATATGGCTTTAAGAGCAAAAAAGATACAATTAAAAGAGTCTATCTACACGCGTATAAACTTTATTTAACACATCCTACCACAGGAAAGCCAATGGAGTTTGTGGCACCACTTTTTTCAGACATGCAAAACTTTATGTTTCATAAATTTAATCAAGGAGAGATTGATGAGAAAATTAACCCTCATATTATTAACAGCTATTTTAATACCATTACTGAACGGATGTAATCCTCAGCAGATGATGAGTCATACCTTTGACCCCAAGTTGCCTAAGTTAAATAGCGTTAAAGCGATTCCTAGCAGTACCTCAGTGGGGTTTGAGTGGCAACCTGTTCAAGGAATTGCAGGGGTTAATATCTATCGAACTGATGCCAATGCGTATGCCCAAAGCCGTACCAAACAGTTAACAAAAGTAGCAACCATATCTAACCCTTTTGCATCACACTATGTTGATACGGGCTTAATGCAAGATAGTGCCTATACCTATACTTTTACCACCATTAGAGGTGAATATGAGTCGGGTCATGGTAAGGTGGTTGAAATCAAGACCTTGCCTCCTATGAGTGCTGTTAGCTTTTTTCAAGGGATTCAGAAGTCTAAAAATAGTATTAAATTGATTTGGAGACCACATCAAGATATACGAATAAAGATGTATAAGATAGAAAAAAGTATTAACGGTCAGGATTGGAAATGGATTGATAACGTGCATCATCGAATGATGGTGGAGTATATTGATAACTATGTACAGACAGGAAATACCTATCGCTACAGAGTCATTGCGGTGGGATTTGATGATAGTTTTTCTAAGACAAGTAAAGTTGTTACACTACAAGCAAGATAAGGGGTTTTATGCCACATATAACAGTTAAACCATTTGATACCTCTGCCTTAACAGAGGGGAAGCATGGTCAAACCACTCTGCTCTTTAAGTCGCAAGATTTATCGAGCACTGATGAGATGATAGGGGTTGAGATTGAAGAGGAGAAGTTTCTACTTCATATAAAAAAAGCCAAATCAACTTGGTTACTAAAATACGATAAGGTGACCAGACCTTTAAAAGTTAATCTTGTGAAACAGGCGATTTCTGATATATCTGCTTCGTTAGAGCTAGAAGTTTTAAACTCTAATATCAATATACATAAAGCCAAAGTTATGTTGGCAGGTATTTACGAGAAGAGTATTGGAGATTTTGTTGATATAACATTTCCTTTTGAGAGTGTGGCGATTGAAGTGGGGTTTGGGTCAGGAAAACATCTGCTTTATCAGGCACAAAAAAATCCCAATAGACTTTTTATTGGAATCGAGATACATACTCCTTCGGCTCAACAGGTTCTGCGACAGATTGAACTGCAAGGGTTAACCAATATTTGGGTTGTAAACTATGATGCCAGACTGCTTTTAGAGATGATTCCTTCAAACCTTTGTCATCAAATTTTTGTACATTTCCCTGTTCCTTGGGATAAGAAACCACATCGACGGGTTATCTCTAAAGCTTTTTTAGAAGAGTCGATGCGGGTACTTGATGTGGGTGGGAAGTTGGAACTTAGAACCGATAGCCATAAATACTTTTGGTACGCCTTGGATACTTTTTTGGGTGAAGATATTGCTAAAACAGCAGTTGAGATACGTAAAAATAAGGCGTTAGAGATTACAAGTAAGTATGAAGCCCGTTGGTTACGACAAGAGAAAGATATTTATGATGTTTATGTCACTGCAACCGAACAGTCAGCAGAACGGATTTTAGATTTTGACTTTTCATTTAATACAACAGAGTATAAAGAGGGCTTAGTCGAGAAGATGGCTAAAAAACCACTGCTTTTTGAAGGCTTTTTTGTACATTTTGAACAATTTTATCAAGTAGATAACGATGCAATCTTAATAAAATTGGCATTTGGAAGTTTTGATAGACCCGAGCATAAATATATTTGGGTAGATAAAAATGGGGGTTATTACTTTGGCTCATCACCTGTTAAGACCGTGACGAATCATATGGCTCATCTGAAGATTAAGGAGTGTTTGAATGTCTAATATTATTGCCGTTCAGAATCTAACTCTTGCGTATGGGAAAGAAGAGAAGATTATTGATAATGCCTCTTTTTTGATTAAAAAGGGTGATTTTGTTTTTATTACGGGTCCCAGTGGTAGTGGTAAATCGACGCTGTTAAAATCTTTTTATGGAAATCTTAAACCTCAAAAAGGGGCTTTAATTATGGGTGGATTGGACATGACCAATATTAAAAAGTCTAAACTGCAAGAGTTACGAAGCCATTTGGGGATTATATTTCAAGATTATCGCTTGATCAATGAGTGGACAGTTGAGCGTAATGTGGTGCTTCCGTTGTGGATTGCAGGGTACTCTAAAGAGGTTCAGCGTACTCAAGCCAAACGTCTGCTTCACCATGTTAAGCTGAGTGGAAAAGAGCATAAATACCCCATGGAGCTTTCAGGTGGAGAGCAACAGAGAGTAGGGGTGGCAAGGGCATTGTCTAAAAACCCCTTTTTGATATTGGCAGATGAACCAACAGGAAACCTTGATGAGTTTTCATCAAATGTAATTTGGGATTTGCTAGAGAATGCGTGTCAACAACTTGATACCACGGTGGTGGTGGTTACCCATAAAATACCTTCAGTGTTTAATATACCTTATCGACATTTTACCATTGATGAGAAGGGAAAGATTTATGAAATTCATTAAACGACATGTTTCTCTTATTTTTCCAATGGTGGCGATTCTTTTGGGACTAGAATTTTTTATTGTATTTGACCGTACTACAAAAAACTACGAAGAGAGTCTTAAAGAGAGTTATGCCATGTTGGTGGTGGCAACCGAAGAGATGAGTATCGATGATTTTCAGTCGTGGGACAAGCGTGTGTTTAAAGTAGCCGAGATAGAAAAATCAAAAATTATTGATCGTGTAGATAACACTTTTAAAGATGCTTTAAAGAGTAATCTTGATGAGCAGATGCCCAATTTTTATTCGATTAAGTTAAATAGTTATCTTAACAATAGAGCGTTAGAGCAGGTGAAACAGAACTTTTTAAAAGATGACAAGATTACCCGTGTAGAGACTTTTGACACCCTGCATCGCTCTAATTATGGACTCTTTTCATTTATTAAATTTGCATTTGGTACTTTTATTCTTTTTATGACCATTATTGGTTTCTTTTTGATTGTTAAACAGATGGAAGTGTGGAACTTTTTACACTCTCAACGGATGAAAGTGATGGATATTTTTGGTGCTTCTCTTTTTTTACGAAGTAAAATTCTGATTAATATGGCATTTGTAGATGCCATTCTTTCTGCTATTCTTGCCAGTGGTGTTTTTTACTTGATTCAAAACTCATGGGTTAAAGGGAGTAATATTGCCATACTACAAGACAATGTAACCAAACTTTTCTTTTTTAATGACATACTTTTGCTATGTGTTGCTTCTATAGTTATTGTAATGATTGCTGTATTTTTAGTGGTTATTAACGTGAAGGAGGAGTAGATGAGAAGAACAGCTCTTTTTCTTATTTTATGTTCTACTCTACTCTTTTCTGCTTCGATAGATAGTAAGATTAAACAGAAGAAGAGAGAACTTAGTTCTAAAAAGAATGAGTATAAGAAGATGGACAAAAAGCTCTCGATGGTGGCAAAAAAAATTATTGAAGCTAAAGAAGAGCGGGATATTTTAGATGAAAAATTAAAAGCTTTAGAAAAAAGTATTCAAAGTAATCAGAATAGATTTAATAGTGTAAGTCAAAAACAGCATATTTTAGAGGGTGAACTTACTGATTTAAACCAAGAGATTAAGAGCAAAAAAGAGAAATTTGTGGCATTGGTTGCCGATAAATTTAGTATGGCACTGGTGCTTGAAGAGATAAAGCAACCCACTTTAGAGTCCGTAATGTTAGAAGAGGCATACAAGGTTTACGCTAACGCCAATGATAAAAAGATTGATGGATTAAAAGAGGATATTGGAACGTTAAAAAGTCAAGAGAAAAATTTTGTAACGGAACAGAAAAGTATTAAAATTTCGATTGAAGATTATCAAAAAGAGCGTAATGAGTATCGACTTAAAAAAGAGAAACAGACGCAACTTATTAAAGAGTTGGCACGAGATAAAGCCATTTATAAAAAACGTTTTGATCGTATTCGTGCCAGTCGTAGAGTGCTTCAAAAGAAGCTCTCTAAGTTAAAAATTATTAAACATGACAAAGAAGAGGTAAGTTATAGTTATAGCAAAAAAGATGACCACTCTACACGCCGTGTTAAAACAGCAAATTATCGCGGTAAAAAAACCATCTCTCCGTTGGCAGGTTCACGGCTAATTAAAAAATTTGGAACCTATATTGACCCCATTTATAAGTTTAAAATTTTTAATAAATCAATTACGTTAAAGGCTCCTCATAAAGGTTCAAAAGTTAAAAATGTACTAAATGGAAAGATTGTATTTGCTGAAAATAGTGGGGGAATGTTGGGTAAAGTTGTGATTGTAGAACACCCCAATAAACTACACACCATTTACGCCAAACTCTCAAGACTTGCCCCTGGTATTCATGTGGGCAAGAGGCTCTTAAAAGGGGCAGTTATTGGTAAAGTGAAGAGTAGTTTAATGTTTGAAGTCACTAAAAACAACAAACATATGAACCCTTTGAAGTTGATACGGATTTAGGGGTTATTTATCATAATTTTCTAACTCTTTCTTCAACTCTTTTAAGTTCTGCTCTGATAAAAATCGTTGGAACTGTATATCTTTATCTTTTAGGTTACTAACGCTTTGTTTTAACATATTTAAAACTTCTTTGGTCTCTAGTGTCATAAGTAGATAGAGTTTACCACTTTCACCCATCCATGACTTTTTGGTTCTTCCTGACTTAACCCAAAAGCACCACGTCCAAATTCCCTAACCCCCGAAAATAGGTAATTCAGAAATTTCACCAAAATCGTAGTGCCTACCACTTTTAATACTATTGACAAATATTATATATTTAAGCTATAATCCCAACTATATTTATAAGAGTAAAAAGCACTCCAAAGAGTCCAAGAAAATCCATTCAAATCGTGAACTCTAGCATCGTCTAACCAGAAGATTGCAGGAACTTGCTCTAATTTTGTTCTCTCAACTGTAAGTCTTACCCAGTCTCTGATTGGAATATCTTTGGTTCTACTCATTCTCCAAATATCTCCAGCTTCACACTCGAAACTCATAAGAACTGTACCATCTTCAGCCGTTACTGTAACAGTTCCAGCTTCTGCCAACTCAAAAGTTGTTGAGTGTGAACCATACTCTTCTGCTTTTTGAGCCATAAGACCGATGTTTTGCATTGTGTACCCATTGTGGTTACATCGTATTGACCATTTGCAACACAATCAGCTAACATTTCAGCTTCGTTTGATTGAGTTTTCAGAAACAAAAACTAAAAAATATATGCTATAATCATAAATAAAAACAGATGGAGTACACCATGACAATGCAAACCATACAGTATACTACCCCATAATATTCCTTAAATTTTATATACTAACTTGCTTCAAAGCACTCTCAACCAAAAAAGTACTCCGATTAATATTATGACTCTTTGCATACTTATCTATCTGTTCCAAAGCATAAATAGGTATCGTTATATTAATTCTCTTCGTCTTCATAAGATGAGAAGGCTCTTTAACAACATCGCCTTTTTCTAGTGCCACATCCAAGTAACATCCAAAAGCAGACTTTGCATCATTAATAGCCTCTTCCATATTTTCTCCATCTCCTGCAATAAATGGTAAATCGGTATAGTAAGCTAAAACACCACCACCTTCTTCTTCTGAAAGATTTCGTGTGGCGACTCCATATTCTAAATTTAGATAATAATCTCTACTCTTCATTATAAACTCCTAAAGATTTTAATGCCCGAATAACATAATATGCCTTGACGGGTTTTTTGTAAGGTATCACTTCATCACTACAACCCTCTTTTCTAAAAACCCAATGACTGCCACCTGTATTGTTGGCTTCATATCCATGAGAGATTAATAACTTTTTTAAGTCTTCAAATCTTACATCCTTTGGATTGTTTTTCATAGATTGTAATAGCTTTTCTTTTTTACTCGTTTTGTACCTTTTATTTATACATACTTTTATTATACACATATTTTATAAAA
>DCAF01000061.1 GCA_002311915.1 Sulfurovum sp. UBA1140
TTATAAATATAATAAAAAAATCAAAAAGTCGTTAACATTGAGTTATCGGTGCATAGAACTATGACCTTTACCACCACCTTTTAGTACGCGTTTTACCATACAACCATTCATTAGCCCTATGATTAATATTAATATAATTATCTGTTTCATCTATATTCCTTCTCTTTAGATAAAACCATTATAGAATCATAGTATTAACGGGATATTAACTATTTTATCAATAAACCTTTTATTTTTTCAAATAGTTTCATAAATACTACTGCTATAACACCCACAATTAGCCCAACAAGCAGTTCGCCCAAGATACTTGGTATGCCATGTAGTAAGTCATGAAGTTCTTGAATATTATGTACATAGATTCCACCTGCTACTAAAAGCATGGCAACGGTTCCAATAACGGTTAAGGATTTGATTACTTTTGGTAGAGCAGATACTAGGAGTTGACCTATGGTTTTTAAGAAGTTACTTTTCTTCTTTTCACTAATTTCTATGAGCTTAAATCCAAAGTCATCCATTCTAATAATAAGTGCGACAATTCCATAAACACCTACTGTGGTTAAGATAGCAATAAAAGAGACCACAATAATTTGAACAGGAAGAGAATGCTCTGTTACCGTACTTAGTGCGATAATCACAATTTCAACCGAAAGTATAAAGTCGGTAAAAATAGCTGATTTTATCTTTGATTTTTCTACTTCTAAAATCTTCTCTTTTGATAAAACTTCTAAAGAGGTATGCTGCGTTGGATGTGCATGAGGTGTGAAATACTCATAAATCTTTTCAGCCCCTTCATATGCCAAATAGACACCCCCTAGCATTAAAATAGGAATAATAATCCATGGAGCAAAAGCACTTAAGAGAAAGGCAAAAGGTAAAATAATTAACTTATTGATAAATGAACCTTTGCTAATTGCCCACAATACAGGAAGCTCTCTTGAAGAGGTAAACCCTGAAGCTTTATCAGCACTAACGGCTAAATCATCGCCCAATATCCCTGCTGTTTTTTTGGTAGCTACTTTAGTCATAGAAGCTACGTCATCCATAAGTATTGCAATATCATCAAATAGTGCGAAAAAACCTGTTGCCATTTTTATCCTTGGTTATAGAGTTATAATGGGTATATTATATTAATAATAAGCAAAATTACTATTTAAAAAGCATATCTACTCCCTAATCTAAATTTATTTTTTGGCAATTCGTTCTCTTCATAAAAATTTGGATCATCCATATATTTATAGGTGATAACAGGAGGGGTTTGAACATAATTCTCGGCAGTAAATGCTTCGGGGTCAGAAATAAGTTCTGTCGTGATTGTTGGGTCATCTAAAAATGCTATCTCTATCTCGGTAGGATTGTTCTGTGCTAATATCTCTGCTTCTAAAAGTGCATCGGCTTCTAAATCTTCTACAATACCATAATAACTTTCACTATTTGGAGAAATATACGTATCAGATATACTAATTACATTACGAGAAGAACAGCCATTTAGTAAAAAGATAGAAGATATAAAAGAGAGTGATAGGATTTTTTTTGTAATAGTTTTCATAATATGTTCTTTATATTAAAATTTTATTAATTATAATATATAGATTTTAAGTATAAACTTAAAATTTAATTATTTTTTTATACTACTTACAAAAACTTAATCCACATTTATTTATAAAAAACAAATGTGGTTAAAAAAAATTAGTTAGTATCTTGATTTACAATTTTATTGGCTTTAATCCAAGGCATCATTGATCTTAAACGTTCACCAGTTTTCTCAAGCTCTGTCTCTTTAAGATTTCTTCTCTCTGCATTCATTCTTGGGTATCCTGCTTGACCTTCAAGTACGAAATCTTTAGCAAATTGACCATTTTGAATCTCTTTAAGAATATCTTTCATTGCTTGTTTAGACTCTGCATTAATTACTCTTGGACCAGAAACCATATCACCATACTCAGCTGTATTACTAATAGAGTATCTCATATCTGCGATTCCACCTTCAAAAATAAGGTCAACAATTAATTTTGTCTCGTGAAGACACTCAAAATATGCCATCTCTGGTGGGTATCCTGCTTCTGTTAATGTCTCGAAACCAGCTTGAATTAGTGCAGTAATACCACCACAAAGAACAGCTTGTTCTCCAAAAAGGTCAGTCTCTGTTTCATCTTTGAATGTTGTTTCAATGATACCTGTTCGTCCACCACCAATAGCAGATGCATATGAAAGAGCAACCTCTTTAGTATCGCCACTTGGGTTAGCACCAATTGCAATAAGGTCAGGAATTCCACCACCTCTTACAAATTCGCTTCTTACGGTATGACCAGGAGCTTTTGGAGCTACCATCATTACATTAATATCAGATGCTGGGTTGATTCTACCGTAATGAATAGAAAAACCGTGACCAAATGCAATAATTGCACCTGATTTTAAATGTGGAGCAATTTGTGCTTCATAAATCTCTTTTTGCTTCTCATCGGGAAGCAAAATCATAACAATATCGCCCTTTGCAGATGCCTCTTCAAGTGTTAATACTTCAAAACCTTTGGCTTCTGCTTTTGCCCATGAAGAACCATCTTTTCTTAGACCAACAACAACATTAACGCCACTCTCTCTTAAGTTCTCTGCGTGTGCATGTCCTTGACTACCAAAACCAATCATTGCTACTGTTTTTGATTTGATAATATCTAAATTACAATCTTTGTCATAATATACATTTAAATGTTCCATTGTTTTCCTTGTATGGTTAAAAAATTTCGCGATTATAGCGTAAGGTTGCTTATGATTATTAAGTTATTCTAGCTATAATAACCTATAACTTTTTAAAACATCTAAAGGAGCTACATATGTTGGAATTTTTAACCCAAAATCTACTCTGGTGGCACTGGATTATCTTTGGATTGATACTGTTGGTAAGTGATATTTTTATGGGTACTTTTATTATGTTGGGATGGGGTCTCTCTGCTATTTTAGTAGGAGGAGTAGATGTTTTTTATCCTCTTAGCTTAGAGACAAAGTTGGTAATATGGATGATACTCTCTATTCTGTTTATTACCTTATGGTTTAAATATGTTAAAGATAATAGTGTAGAAAACAGTGGTCAATCAAACTACTCACTCGATACCCTAGGAACTGTTCAAGAAGCAATTATAATGAATGGTCGAGGTCAAGTAAAATTTGATGCCCCTGTATTGGGAAATACTTTTTGGCCTGCGACGGCTAAAGAGGATATTGAAGTATTAAGTCGCATTAAAATAGTTGAAGTAACAGGTCAACTAATAGAAGTTAGTAAAGTATAAAGGATTCGTAATCGAAGGATTAAATATATTAATTATTCTAGTGTTTGCTGTGGTTGTAACCCTCTATAAAGGGATAAAAATCGTACCTCAAGGTGAAGAGTGGGTGATTGAAAAATTGGGAAAATTTTCAAGGATACTACACCCTGGGCTAAATTTAATTATTCCCTATATTGACAGTGTTCGTCAACGTATCTCAACACGAGATATTATTATGGATATTCCTCAGCAAGAGGTTATTACCAAAGATAATGCTGTTATTCGTACCAATGCCATTGCTTTTGTACGTGTTACTAACCCTAAAGATGCCCTCTATGGTGTCGAAGATTTTCAACTAGCAATATCCAGTCTTATTATGACCACCCTACGTTCAATTATTGGTGAGATGAAACTTGATGAAGCACTAAGTAATCGTGAGATGATAAAAGCACGGCTTAAGGAGAGCATTATAGATGATGTAGCTGATTGGGGAGTCACCGTTAAATCGGTAGAGATTCAAGACATTAATCCTAGTGGATCAATGCAAGATTCTATGGAACGACAAGCAGCCGCCGAGAGAGAACGAAGAGCCATTGAGACTACAGCTGAAGGAAATAAAAACGCAGCTATTTTAGAAGCCCAAGGAAAATTAGAAGCTTCAAAGCTAGAGGCACAAGCACAAGTAGCTCTTGCACAAGCATCAGCAAAAGCGATGCAACTCATAGCAGTAGCAACAGAGGGCAAAGAGCTTCCTGCCATGTTCTTACTAGGAGACCGTTACATTAATACCCTAGAGAAGATGGCACACTCACCTAATGCAAAGTTTGTGATTTATCCTGCCGATATCCAAGGTGCAATTAAAGGCATGTTAGGATCTGTATTTAAATGATAAAACTGTTTTTTATTCTATCTCTAGGACTCTTTCATGTTATAGGGCTTTCTGCCCAAGAGTTAAACCTAGGAAAAATAGACCATCAACCCTATATACAAGAAGATTCAAACTTTTCAAACTCTTTTAATAAAGCATTTATCGGTATTCCCAAAGGTGTTTTGGGAATAGGAGAAGCCTTTTATGGAACGTATGATGAAGCATTGGTCAAGTTTCCTAATTTAAAAAGTTATCTTAAAAAACTGCCCACAGTTCTCTATATGCAAGGTTCTGAAACCTTTAAAAAAGGAAAAATTTTTAGAGAGTGGCTTACAAAAGAGGGGTATTTCTTTTTTGCTCCCAACACGCATACCACTAAAAACCGACCCACCTACAGTTCACCCGTACCCAAAGCTCATTACGAAAAGGTACATGCCTACCGTCAAGCAGAGATTTCTCAATTTGTTTCCAGAATTAAAGAACTCCCTTTTGTCGATTTAAACCGCACTTTTTTAATGGGGTACTCAGAAGGTGCTTTGGCTGCTGCTCGTTACAGTGGTGATGAGTTTTTAGGACGTATTATATTGTCATGGAGTTGTGAGGGGGGATACTATACCGATTATCCCAAAGTGGGTGCGAATCAGCAAGATGACCCTTTTTTAAATATTATAGGACAAGATGACCCCTATTTTAGAGAAAAAAATCCATGGAACAGTGCTTATGATAATAAAGGGCATTGTGGTGATGCACTATTTAAGTTCAAACATGCCAAAGTGGTACTGTTGCCCAATATTGGTCATGACATCACTCAAAGCCCTTTTACCAAAAATGAGATACTAAATTTTATCGACATCTTTAAAAATCATAGAATCAAAAAGAGCACTTTTAAATAACTATGTTACAATAACGCAAATATAAAATTTTGCGTTATAAAAGAGAGACCATGGCAAAATCACGAATAGAAAAAGCCCCTGTTCATTTTAATATCAACAACCTCCCTCAGATGCTTAGTACCATACAAACCGAGAATTATCTTATGGAGTATTTTCGTGAGACCGATGAGAAAGGGCGTTATCTCTATTGGGATCAGTTTAGATGGCGTGTCCCAAAACATCATAATGCTCAAAAAGCGTGGTTGGTGACCAAGTGGATACGTTTTACCAAGCGTAAGCCGATAGAACTTTGTGACAAAGATGGTGTAGAGTTTCACTACACCGTTCCTGATTCACTACAAGCCAAACTCTATAGAATCGCCAAACTTTCAGGTGAAGGGATGACCCCCAACAGCTCTATTCAAAAAAAATATCTTATCTCTTCACTTATTATTGAAGAAGCGATTAGCTCTGCACAACTAGAAGGGGCTTCAACTACTCGTCGCGTTGCAAAAAAAATGTTGGTCGAAGAGCGTAAACCACGTACAGAAGATGAGCAGATGATTCTAAACAACTATCTGCTTATGCACGAAGTAAAAGCACTTAAAGATGCCCCATTAAGCATCGAAATGATTCTGCACTTTCATCAAATTGCCACCGAAGGTACCACCGAAAATGCTGTTGTACCTGGTTCCTTTCGAGAAGATGATGAGATTGTTATCTCTAATGGAATAGATGGAGAAATACTTCATCAGCCCCCTTCATATACCCAAATAGATACACGATTAGAAAAACTCTGTACTTTTGCCAATACCAACCATTCAGGAGAAGGAGGAGACAGCTTTATTGACCCCATTGTTAAAGCGATTATTTTGCACTTTATTATAGGCTATGAACACCCTTTTTCTGATGGTAATGGACGAACGGCCCGAGCTATTTTTTACTGGTCAATGCTTAAAAATGGTTTTACCCTTTTTGAGTATTTATCTATCTCTAAACTTCTTAAGGTTGCTCCCGTACAGTATGGCATGGCATACCTTTATAGTGAAATTGATGAGAATGACTTAACCTATTTTATCTATTATCAAGCCGATATTATCTTACGAGCCATGGATGAACTCTTTGGCTACCTTGATGCTAAAAGCCGAGAGTTTGAAGAGGTTATGGTACTGTTAGACAACTCTAGCATGGGTGACAAACTTAATTTTATACAAAAAGATATTGTTAAAAAAGCAATGAAAAACCCAGGACGTATTTTTACAGCCAAAGAGATTACCAATGCCTATGACATATCAGCCAATACAGCACGAAAATATCTAAAAGTATTGGCTAAAGATAAGTTATTGGCTCCACTAAAAGAGGGCCGAACAGTGAAATATATTGCGTTGGCTGATATTCGTGATGTATTTGAAAATAATTAGGAGCAGAACATGAACTATTGGCTAGTTAGGGCAAAATGGGATGGGATACATGATAAAACAACACAATTTATACAAAATGATGAGTGGATAAATGGGTATGATAATAAATATTTAGATACCGTTAATAGAGTTCAAGAAGGGGATGTTTTACTTTTGGCTGATAACTCTTTAATTAACTATTATGGTATATGTGTGGCAAATGAGAATGATGGTAAACATTTACTTCTTGATAATTGGAAAAAATTCAAAGAGCCTATCATTTTTCCAGCTAAAGGTGCTTATATTAAAACTATTGTTAAAGTTAATGATAGTGAGTTGGAAGAGAAAAGTAAATTTTCAATAGAAGAGTTAAAAGCAATAGAATCTATTGTTATAAAATCTATATACTTAAGTAATTTTACACTTTTTAAAGAACAGAACCTACACTTTTCTAGTGGAATTAATATTATAATTGGAGAGAATGGCACAGGTAAAACACAGTTATTGAAATTGCTGTATTCTTTGATTCAAAGTAATAATTTTGGATTTAATAAAAAAATATTTATCAAGTTTGCAATAGATGAAAAATTAAAAAGTATTTTAAAACCTGAATATATTACAAATTTAATTACTAAAGGAGAAAATAAAAGTTTAATAACTTTAGATTTAGATAAGTATAAAATTAATTATTCTCTGACTACAGAAAATTTGAATTCAGCTCATACTATGAAAAAATATTATTACAAAAAAAATCTTTTTTTACCTGCAAAAGAGATGCTTTCATTTTATACAGGATTTAGGTCTATCTATAATCAAACTTCATTTGATGAAATTTTTGATAATTTGGCTAACCATTTAGGAAGATTAGTACCTAAAAATAGAGTTTTAGAAAAATTTGAAGAGCATATATTACAAGAATTAGAAGAAGTTTTGGATGGGAAGATTATACTTGAAAATGATAGATTTTATTTAGTAGAAAGAGATAGAAACAAAAGAGAGATAACTCTTGTAGCAGAGGGAGCAAGAAAACTAGGAACAATTTTTCACTTATTAGCCAATGGAACAATAGAAAAAGGAAGTGTTCTATTTTGGGATGAACCCGAATCTAACTTAAATCCAAAATTTATTAGATATGTTGCTAAAATGCTTTTATCTCTTGAACAGGCAGGTATTCAAATTTTTATTGCTACACATAGTCTATTTTTAATTAAAGAGATAGAGATACTTAGAAAAAAAGAGCATAAAATTAAATATTTTTCATTTGGATTTGATGAAAATAGTAATTTAAGAGTCTCACAAAATATTGAATTTGACTACTTAGAGGATTTGGTTATTTTAGATGAAGAGTTAGACCAAGATGATAGATTATCTAATATTCAAACAAAATTAAGAGATAGATTAAAATCAATTACTAGCAAAAGTAATATTAAAGTAGTCTCTAAAGCAAATCTACAAAATTTACCTTGGAGTGTAACCATTGCAACGTCTTGACAAATACCTAGTAAAAAATAACCACTTTGAAAGCCGAAACCGTGCCTTGGATGCCATAAAAAGAGGAAAAGTTTTTGTAGATGGAAAAGTAGCAAAAGCCTCTACTAAATGCGATGAAAACTCAAATATAGAGATAGATACTGAAAAGTTTTATGTAAGTCGTGCGTCCAAGAAACTGGAACTATTTTTAGAAGCGTATTCCATAGATTTGAAAGATAAAAGGGCTTTAGATATTGGTTCATCTACGGGGGGGTTTGTGCAAATTTTATTAGAAAATGGTGTTCATAGTGTTACTGCTGTAGATGTTGGTTCCAATCAACTGCATTACTCTTTAAGGAATAATCCCAAAATAAATATTTTTGAAGAGACGGATATTCGTCTATTTCAAAGTAGTGAACCTTTTGAAATAGTTACCTGTGATGTCTCTTTTATCTCTATTTTACAGATTATTGACGATATTGACCGTTTAAGTAATGGGGATATGATTTTACTTTTTAAACCACAATTTGAAGTGGGTCGGGGGGTTAAAAGAGACAGTCGTGGAGTGGTTGTTAACCGTGAAGCAATAGCAGAGGCAAAAAATAAGTTTGAAATAAAAGCCACAGCATTGGGATGGAAGTTATGCTACTCTACCCCCTCTAAACTGGCTGGAAAGTCTGGAAATATCGAGACCATTTATCATTTTAGGAAAACATGAAACTCACCAACACCATAAAATCTATTGCCATTGGTTCATTTGATGGTATTCACCTTGGACACCAAACGCTTATAGAACAAGCTGAAGCCATCGTAATCATCGAAAGAAACCGTTCAGTCATGACGGCTGGATATAAACGAACCAATTATATAGATAAACCCTGTTTTTTTTATCACTTAGAGAGAATAAAATCTCTCTCTGCCAAAGCTTTTATTGAAAGGCTCTCTCTTGACTTTCCTAAGCTCGAAACTATTGTAGTAGGTTACGATTTTGGTTTTGGGTACAAGAAAGAGGGAGATACTGCTCTACTTCAACAACTGTTTAACGGTAAAGTAATCGTAATAGAAGAGGTCAAACATAAAGGTGTATCGGTTCACTCTCGCTCTATTAAAGAGTTTATAAAAAATGGAGAGATTCGACTGGCTAATGAGCTACTTAACCATAATTATCGTATAGATGGCGAGGTAATCTCAGGGCAAGGAATAGGCAAAAAAGAGCTTGTGCCGACACTGAACCTAATCATTAAGAATTATCTGTTACCAAAAGAGGGAGTTTATGCTACCAAAACACTTATTAATAACTCTTGGCTTCCTAGTGTAAGCTTTTTGGGTCATAGGGTCACCACTGATGGCTCTTTTGCTGTTGAGTCTCATATTTTAGATAGAGATATTGGAGTGATTTGTGGAAATGTTGAAGTAGAATTTATAGCTTTTATTCGTGATAATCAGAAATTTAAGGGGCTAGAGATGTTAAAACAACAGATAAAGAAAGATATAAAAAGAGCCAAAAATTTTTAGAGGGTTTAGTTTAACCAACCCTACGAGAAACCCACACAATCCATAGAGTCCACAACGCTCCAACTTTAGCCAAAAACATATCTTTTTGAGCATCCCAAATGTCCCCTTGGGAACCCAAAAAAGCAATCCCTGCTTCGGGGTCAACCACCTCAACTGCTCCCCACTCTATCACTTCGTAGATACCAGAGAGTGCAGAGACAATCATAAAAGGGACAAAATATGCCCGGAAACCTGAAATCTTAACGGTACGGATAAAAATCTCTCGAATAGGATAAACTAGCAGTACACCAAAAAGCAAATGTACCAATCTATCATACATATTTCGTTCAGCTCCCAACCACTCACCTAGTGTCACACCCCAAGGCACCTCTGCATAGGTGTAATGAGAACCTATCACATGCAGAATCATAAAAATGGTAATGAGTACATAAGAGAAAATAGAAAACTCAAAATATCGTCTTGTAAAAAAACACGGGTATTATAATAAAAACCAAAATATTCTCTAAAAGCCAATCATCAAAGTGCAAAGGCTCAATAGAAGCCCATATCCAAGTAATAAGAGAGGCTACCATCATAATGGTATAGTTAATATTTTTGGTCATTACAACTCCTATCTATATTTTACACTCCAAAACACTCTTGACCAACATATCAGAGATGGTGTCTCGACTGTTAATAATATGTTTAACATTTAAGTCACGAATCACATCTTCTTGAGAGCTATTTTGAACCTTGACCACCGAGTTAATATCGGTATCAAAGGAGTCGATATTTTCACAAATAAGACGCAACTGATGCTCATTACCAATGGCAACAATAACGGCTAGAGACTCTTTGACCGAGAAGTGTTCTAGTACCCCTTTTTGAGCGGCATTAGCAAAAAAGATATTTTTTTCTCCATTCTCTATCGCTTTGTCAACCACTTTAACATCATGCTCTAAAATAAGATAGAGCAGATTTTTTGCTTTAAATATCTTTGCCAGTTTTTTCCCCAAAGGTCCATAACCACAAATAATAATATGATGCTGATAACCCGTTGAAGAGATGGCACGTTCTCGTAATTGGGTTGGCTCTTTAAATAATTTATCTGCCAAAGTTTTAATATTGTTCAAAATAAATGGCGTTAATATCATTGATAAAACAACGGTCATAATCATAATCTGATTAACATCCGAAGAGATGAGTTTATTGGTATACGCTAAAGCAAAAATAGCCAAGGCGAACTCACCCACCTGCATAAGTGTTAATGAGCTTTTAATGGCTGAACGTTTTTGAGCAAAAAACTGTATAATCCCAAAAAGAATCAATCCTTTAAGAAGCATAATACTAACCAACAGACCCAAAATGATCCATCCGTACTCTGCTACAATGCTAAGATCTATCTGCATTCCTATGGTGATAAAGAAAATACCCAACAGTATATCTCTAAATGGAACCAAGTCTGCCTCTATACGGTAACGAAACTTGGTCTCGGCAATGGTCATACCTGCAATAAACGCACCCAAGGTATAAGAGAATCCAAAGAGTTCAGCAACAACCGATGCACCAACCACAACCAAAATAACTGCCCCTAAAAATATCTCTTCAGAGTTTGAAGAGGTAACCCAGTCAAAAAATCTTTCAATAAAATATTTACCAACAATAAAAAGAATAAGAAAAACAACAATGGCACTCCAAAGTGTGTGCAGTAAAAGTTCAGAGACCGAACTATTATCCGATGTAAAAATTGAAATCATCAGAAGCATGGGAATAACAGCTAAATCTTGAAAAATAAGTACACCAACGGCGATACGCCCAAAGCCTGAGTGTATCTGATCTTTTTCGGTTAAGAGCTTAATAACAATCGCTGTAGAAGAGAGAGAGAGTGCAAAACCTATGACAATAGCACTTTTTATCTCTAATCCAATAAAAGTGTGGGCTAAAAAAGTAAATATGGCTCCACTTAACATTACCTGTAAAGCACCATAAACAAAGACCTCTTTTTTCATCGCCTTCATATGCCCAATCGAGAACTCAAGCCCAATAGTAAACATTAAAAAAACAATACCAAACTCTGCTAAATGAGCCAACGTCTCTTGAGAGTGTTCACCAAAATTAAACAATTGCATGGTGATAAGACCTGTAAAAATATAGCCAATAACGGTTGGTATATCAAACTTTTTTAAAAATACATTAATAACCGTTGATATGGCTATCGTTACAATTAATACAATAAGTATGTATTCCATTCAAATCCCCCTGATTTAATATTTTTTAAGATTATTTTACAATCGCTCTAAACCCCATACGCATCTCTTGTTTGGAAGAGAGTGTTTTAAAATAAAACTCTAAATCCGTATAGTGTTCACCTATATGGTTCTCTAAACTAAAACTTTGACCTCCATCTGTCGAGTAACCAATGCTACACTCCCCGTAACAACGAGCTGAATTAATTACATACTCTGTCCCTTTGGGAATAGGGTTTTTAACCACCAAATTTATCTTGGCTTCAGCATCATGGTTAATGAGTCGATTAATATAAACTACCTTGGTTCCTCGAATAACCTGCTTAACAGGTACATTCTTTTTAACTTTTTTACCACTTTTATCCAATTCTATCTTCTCTTGAAACACCAAACTCTCTAATTTAACAGCAGATAGGTCAGGTTCAATCTCAACCTCAACAGTCTCAACCATCTCAATATCAGCAGGAATCTCTTTCATATCCTCTGCATCAAAATAATTGTCATAATTGGGTTGGTCTGAACTGGCACAAAGAACTCCTGATAGTAAGAGTCCCATAATAGATATTTTTTTTAACATATGCAAACCTTTTATAAAACTACTCCCACTCAATGGTAGCAGGTGGCTTAGATGAAATATCATAAACAACTCTATTAATTCCATCAATCTCATTAATAATTCTTCGACTCATCCCCTCTAACACATCATGAGGAACATGGGCAAAAGTTGCAGTCATTCCATCAACTGATTCTACCATACGAATACATACCGTATTGTCATAGGTTCGGTTATCCCCCATGACTCCTACCGATTGAACATTTAATAATACTGTAAATGCCTGCCATACTTTATCATAATAGCCTGTGGCTCTTAGCTCCTCTTGCATAATGGCATCAGACTCTCTAAGCAGTCGCAATGCCTCTTCATTTGCCTCACCCATCACACGAATTGCAAGTCCAGGTCCAGGGAAGGGGTGTCGACCTATCATCTGTTTAGGTAAGCCCAACTCAAGCCCTAGCTTTCTAACCTCATCTTTAAATATCTCTCTAAGTGGTTCTACCAACTCAAAAGTCATCCAATCAGGAAGCCCCCCCACATTGTGGTGTGATTTAATGGTTTTAGAGGGTCCTTTTACCGATACCGACTCAATAACATCGGTATAAAGTGTTCCTTGAGCCAAGAACTCAACATCGGTATGTTTTTTTGCCTCAATATCAAACAGTTCAATAAACTTCTCACCAATTGCTTTTCGTTTGGTCTCTGGGTCGGTTACTCCTGCTAACGCTTCCCTAAACTCTTTTTTTGCATCAATCGTAATTAATGGAATGTCTAACAGTTTGAACATGTTTTGAACATCTTCAACTTCATTTTTACGCAAAAGCCCTTGGTCAACAAAAACACAGATAAGTTGCTCTTTTGGCAACGCTTCATTTAACATTGCTGCAACCACAGAACTATCAACTCCACCACTTACGCCACAAAGCACTTTTTTATCACCAACTTGTGCTTTAATTGAGGCCCTCTTCTCTTTGGCAAATCCACCCATATTCCAAGTGCTGTCACAACCACAAATATGCTTGGCAAAGTTTTTAAGTAGTTTGGTTCCCTCTACAGTATGGTGAACTTCTGGGTGAAACTGAAAGGCATAGATATTTTTATCTTCATTAGCAATCCCAGCATAAGGAGAGTTCTCACTCGTACCAATCACTTCAAAACCTTCGGGGAGTTGTTCAGCCTTGTCACCATGACTCATCCAAACGGTCTCGTTATTGGTCATACCATCAAAAATTTTAGACTCTTTTAGTGTCAGTTTTGCTTTACCATACTCATGATGATTTGCAGGTACCACCTCGCCACCAAAATGTTGGGTAATCAACTGCATACCGTAACAAATTCCCATAATTGGCAAACCCAAATCCCAAATCTCTTCGCTAGGTTTATACGCATCTTCGGCATAAACAGAAGCAGGTCCACCTGAAAGGATAATACCTTGTGGTTTTCGAGCTTTAATATCAGCTATATCTTCACGATATGGTACCACTTCACAGTAGACGCCACTCTCTCTTAATTTTCGTGCTATCAATTGTGTGTATTGTGAACCAAAGTCAAGGACTAAAATAGGTACTTGTTTCATAGGGATATGTTCCTTAATAATATATTGTTTATAGTAGAAAATGAATTATACACTATATTTAACAAGAAGAGAAGTATCGGTTCTAATATTAATGAAAAGCATAAAGATAGTAATAAAATATAATAAAGATTTTTTTAAGTTAAAAAGAGCTGGGACAAATTAGAATATTATTCTAAAATAACCCAAAAAACTCCTCTTTTATAACCAAATATTAATAGTAAAATAATATTATATGGTATTTAAACCACTTAAGATTATATATGAACAGAAAAAAATTAAATCCATCAGGCAATCCTCTTTTAGAAATTATCTACCTTATTTTAGAAATTTTTATTGAACTACTTATGTTTATACGAAACTTTATTCATAATAGCTTAAGAAAATCTCAAAATTTTTTTAAACAACATATCACTTATCAAGCAGTTTTTCTACTCTCTATTATCTCGTTTGCAACCTCTTACTATGGATTTTTATCCCTTGTATCTGATGGTTTTTGGCTAACAAAAGTTCTCTTTTTTGCTGTCGTAGCTGTTATTCAAATTGCTCTAGTTTACTCCATTAGCCAACTCTACTTTAGAGAGTTCTTCTCACGCCATGCCTTAAAAGCGATACTGCTTCTATGTACCTATCTACTTTCACTTTTAATTAGTGTACTCTTTAGTTTTAACTTCTACTATAAGATATTTTCTGCTTCAGAGTTTTCTCATCGTAATGTCACCCTACAACTTCAAATTGTTCAAGAGCGTTTAGAGGATTCACAGAGTAGTTTTGATGCCATCCATCGCTCTCTTAAAAACTTAAGTGACTACTCTATGAAACGGTCAATCGAAGAGAGTACCATCGGGGGAACCTGTGACGAGACCAAAATTCCTACCCCAGGACCACGAAGTAATCTACGTAAATATGAGAGCAATCTATTTCAAAGTCACCTAGAGGGTGTTGAGACACTTAATAAAAAAGTAGCTGTAGAGATTAAATCAATTAAGTTAATGCTTCGTCAATTTAATCCCAAAAAAGATGATGTTGAGGCATTAGAAGAGAGAGTCAACCAAAGAATTGCAACCATCAACCGATTTTTAAGAGGTGGAGAGATCTCTTTGTTGCCCAAAGTGCTAAGTCAGCACAAAGGGGCTAAACGAATGCAAATGCACTCGTTAGGACGCATTATTAGTTGCCCTGATAGTAAAATCACACAGAAAATCCATGCGATTATGGAGAACCTAAACTCATTAAAATTTTTAGATAAAGTGAGCTTCTTTGATGCCAATGACCAACAACAGCTTATAGAGCGTACCATCAATGTTTTATTGGCAATTTTACCTTTTACTGGAACAGAAGTGGTGGCTTCAGAAAATGTTCAAAATCCAACCGATGTCACACAGAGCGATGTTAAAGCTATTGGACTGGGCTTTTTAGTTGATTTTTTTATCTTCTTTTTTACTATTTTATCTAAAGAACCCTATCGTGCTAGATTTTTTACAGAGAGTTCGGTTCAGGAGTATCATAAATATACGATACGGCGAACCCTAAAGCCTTTTGTTTTTGAAGGACACTTCTTTTATCATCTGATCATTCCCAATCAGAAGCGTAATGCCAAAGTCGATGAGATTATAACACGCTTTCAGCTTGATAAAATGGTGCTTCTTTCAGGTACAAATATTACCTACCAAGAGTTACTGCCTCTGCATCAATATCGACTAAAGAACTTTAAAGAGGCAACCTTTCAGGTCTATAAGCTTAACAAGACAAAATATGTTACGCTCCTGTCTCAAGTTGATGAGTTGTAAACGATGTTTGATTTAGTCTGGAATATCAAACTTAAAACCAACTCTATGATTAAAGAGTTGCAGTGGTACTATCAAGTTAAAAAGAGTAACCTAGAAGGGTATAAAGAGCTGGTGATACTTTTCCCTAAAGTATTTCTGACCTATACCATGGCAATTGGTATGGATATTATGAAACTTGTCACTTTTATAAAGAGTATTTTCCTGCAAAGAATTATCTTTTTACCTCTGGTTATACTGCTGTTTCTTCTAAGTTATTACCTTTTTATTGTTGCAGGAAAACCTGATAGTAAATATTTTAAAGAGAAAGTTTTTCCCTCATTTTATTATGGAAGTGCCATTGAAATTCGTGACCAAAAGGGTCGATTGACAGGAAGCATGGCTCACCCCCAAAATTTCACGGCAAACCCTTCACTTTTTATTGAAGATACGCCTGATTTTTTCTGGTCACTCATAAAAGAGCGATACGATACCACGTTGGATTTTAATAACAGTGCCACCTCATTTCCTGAAGCTCTTTTTCAGAACCCTTTTTACTTTAATGGAGTAGATATTTTAGAACCTTTTATCGAGAGTAAAAATCTTGTGGTTAGAGCCGTTAGCGAAGGTGATCTATCTATAAAATCAAATCCAACACTGACACAACAGTTGGTGACTGCTTATCTAAAACGATACCAAGTAGAGCCGTTAAATAATATTGAAAAACTAGGACAAAACAAAACCTTTTACCATAAGTTACGAAACGATAATGGAGCCAATTTTAAACGTTGGCTATTTACACAAAGAAGCCTATTTTTTATTGAAAACAGAGGATATGGACTACGAGACACCTCTGAAATATTTTTTGGAAAATCACTCGATAGACTCACTTTTGCCCAAGAAGCAATTTTAGCAAGTATGTACGCTTATCCTTATCAGTTAGACAGTTCAGAAACAGAGCAGTTGCAACAGTGGAAGCAGATAAAAAAAGAAGCCATCAGAATGGTAGAGAACTCAAATGCAACTCAAGAACGCTACCGTATTGTTTCGAGAATAGAGAAATTTTCTAAACCTAAACTCCCCTACTTTCCCGATTCGCTTATGGAGTTGGTTGGAAAAATCACTCCTGAAAACCAAGAAGCCTTCATGACCCTACCAACACGAAGCCAAAAGCTCTTAGGAACAACCAAAGCCGTTATCTCTGAAGAGCTTAATATGCTCTTTCGCCGTTATAGCATCACCCCAGAGACCAAACTAGTGACTAAAACACACATAAATTTTCAGCTTAGTGATAACTTCTACTTTAATCGTTATATGAACAAAGTATTAGAGAACGAAAATTTACCCAATATTTGGATATCTATTGTCAATGAGCGTGGAGAATTTATTCGACTTTATCAGCAAAATAGTACCTATCAAAGCATTCCCCCCATTGGTAACTTGGGTAAAGTTTTTACTGCTCTACTCTTTGCAGATAGAGGTGATAAATACTATACCACCTATTGTAATAAGTCGATTGAAGAGGAGTATTACGAGAAAGGAAACAGCCGTTGTCAAGAGTCAGCGTGGGTAAATGCACTTCAACTCTTCTCTAAACCGATACAACTACCACTCTATGATGGCTTTGTAAAGTATCGACAAAATGGTAAACAGGGAATTCAAACACACTATACCCCCATCTATACCAATAAAATCGAAATACTCTATCAAAACCTTAAACTCCAAACCCTGCAAAACAATGAACCTCATCAAGATTTAGGCTTAGGAAAGCTTCAAATGACTCCACTTGAATTTCATGTCTCGTTACATAAAGTTACCCAACTACTCTACCGACCAAAGAGTATTTTTTATGATGCAAAACTAATCAAAGCCTTTGATTACCATGATATTAATAACAGTCAGGTGCAAAATCCTCTTAAACATCTTTCGTTACACACACCCTCTGCTATCTCAAATGATTTTAAAAAGTTTTTTACTCCTGAAAAAAGAGTAACACTAAAAACACTTTTAAAAGCACCCATATATAGACGTTACGGAACACTCAAATGGATGAAAAATTATATTGGTATTAAATTTGAGTTTGCCCAAGAGAGCCACATGAACAATGTCCACTGGTTAACAGGAGCATTTAAAAAGTCTGGAAAATATTATAGTTTTGTTATCCAACTACAAAATAAAGAACTTTCAAAGCATGAGATTAATCGTATTATACAAAAAAGTTTAGAATCAACACTCCAATCTATAAACAATCCACATAAGATGAAGTATCAATATATGAAACATGTGTTTGGAGATTAAGGGTAATCAAAAATACCAATTCACCCGACTCCAAACAAACTGCTCTGTAAGCTTAGAACCAAACTCGCTATCCTTTTCAGGAACCGTTGGGTACATCACACCACAGGTTCAATTTTACCATTTGGAAAACCCAAAATACACTTAGATGGATGTAGTAAAGATAATATATACTTATAGTTCTAATAAGTTATACTAATTTATATTTTGATATACTTATCTTAAGTAAAAAATACAAAAGGAAAAACTCATGAAGAAAATTGTAACACTACTTATTTTATGCAATCTATTTCTCTTGCCTTCAGGAACAGAAGATAACAGAAGTGACAGCAAAATCAGAATGGAAAAACAGATTCAAAAAGAGATTGAAAAAGAGAAAAGATATGCTCAAGAGAAAACTTTTTATCAAGCAAAAGATTATGATTTTAAAGGGGCAGAAGTTAATGCTGAATCATTAGAAAGTCTACCTGAACTAGAAGAAGATGATTTTAATATGGATTCAGTTTACGATTAAAAAAGAGCATATTAGCACAGATAAAAGATAAAATAAAGGAAAAAAATGTCAGAAAAAATAGTAGCTTGTGATAATGAAAAGTGTTTAAAAAGTGATGAGTGTGAACGACACCAACTCTTTAAAAATGGAGAGAAAGAGTACAAAACATTCAATGGCAACCCCGATAAAGGTTGTGGAAAATTTATTAAATTAGCCAAATAATGACCATAAACTTACAGCAAATAGCAACCATTAAATCTCCTTTTTGTGACTTGGTTAATATGCCAGTACAACCAAAAGGGGCTAAAGATATTTATGCAACCATTGAGTTTAAAAAAGAGTATCAAGAGGGTTTAAAAGATTTGGATGGCTTTTCTCATGTTTATCTGATTTACTATTTTCATAAAGTTAAAGAACCCAAACTTTCAGTCATTCCATTTAATGATAAAACCCATACTTCACGAGGGGTCTTTTCGACACGAACGCCTATGCACCCTAATAGTTTGGGGCTTTCGGTTGTAGAGTTGGTTAAAGTTGAGGGAAATATTGTGACCATTAAAGGGGTAGATATACTTAATGATACACCACTTTTAGACATTAAACCCTATATTAAAAACTTTGACAAAGTAGAAGGTAAACCTACATCAGGCTGGATGAAATCAAGTGCCAATGAGGTTAGCCAAAAGAAATCGGACAGTAGATTTGTTTAAAATAGATGACCCTAAAAATAACCATAAAAATGTAACCCACGCTTTTTTCTTGGCACTTGCTATTACCATTGCCGAGCCATCTACCATTTTACCCCTGATGGTACATCACTTCTCTGATAGCGTTATTATTGTGGGTATTTTTGCCTCTTTGCTTCGTGGAGGAGCGATTGTTATTCAACTCTACGCTGCCTTTTATGCTCAAGCTTATAAACGGGTACTTCCCTATCTTGGCAAGGTTTTTCTTTTTCGTTTTTTAGCGTGGTTTATGATAGGGGTAAGTATCTTTTTTTTAGGAGAGACCCACAAAACACTTACGCTCTTTTTTATAGGATTAGGACTCTTCTTCTTCTCGTTTACAGCGGGATTTGGAGCCATCTATTTTAAAGAACTTCAAGCCAAACTTTTCTCTAAAACCTATCGTGGTAAAACAATGGCAAACCGAAATATAGCAGGGTCTATTGCCTCTATTATTAGTGGAGGGGTCGCAGGATTTGTGCTACAGAATTTTGAAGCTCCCATGAGTTATGCCTATCTGTTTTTAGTCAGTAGCCTATTTATGGCAATAGGTTTCTTTACCTTTGTTACCATCGAAGAGCCAAGTAAAGAGAATGTATCTATTAAAGAGAAGAGTTTTAAACTCTTTATACGCAATGCCAAAGCCCTTCTAAAATCAGATAAGCGACTACAGCAACAAATTTTGGTTATATTTTTAGGCTTTTCATACTTTTTATCCATGCCATTTGTTATTCTTAATGCCAACAATACCTTTACACTAACAGGATGGATGCTGGGTGGTTTTATTACCGTTCAGATGTTGGGTAGCATACTTGGAAGTTCGCTCTTATGGAGACGAATTGCCAACTATGAAAAAATGTTAACCCTTAGTTTTATTTTTATGATAATCGCATTTACTATTGCTATTTTTGCTAACAATATCTATGCCTATGGAGCTATCTTTTTACTTTTTGGTATTGCTCTTGATGGGTTTAATATCTCGGGAATGAATCTGGTCATTGAAATAGCCCCCGAAGATAAACGCCCTATATATACAGCACTACAGACCAATATCACTTCAATAGGACTCTTTTTTCCTATTTTAGGGGGATTGATACTGACTTGGGTTGGGAGTTATACCCTTATTTATCTTTTAACGATTGGGCTTTTATTGGTGGGTTTTTTATTGAGTTTTAAATTAAAGGAAAAGGCATAAGCCTTATCCTAGAATGGCTTCCATGAGCTTCTCTTCAGTGATAGGCTTTACTAAAAAAGCATGAGATCCTGCCTCTATTGCTCTTTTTTTATGTAAATCATTAGATGATATGGCAATGGTTCTCACCCGTTTGAGTCTTATGTCTTGATGATAGCGTTCTAAGAACTCTAAACCATTTACATTGGGCATCTCGATATCCAGCAGAATAAGCTGAATATCGGGATGCTTCCTTAGCTTTTTTAAAGCATCTTCTCCATCAATAGATTCAATGGCTTCAATTTTATAAAGCTCTTTTTTAAGTATCGAAACAAGTAGTTTTCTATTGATATAATCATCATCAACAATTAAAACTTTAAAACTAACCATGATTATTAACCTCTGTACTTATGAATAATTTTATTAAGCTCATCTCGATCAATAACACCAGTAAGCTCCTCTTTTACCTCACTATTGTAATAAGGTGTACTCGATTGACTTAAACTTAACGAGATAATATTCATATCACTATGTTGCATTTTGAGTACATCATGGTTCACTTTCTCTAACTCTCTATCAATAAAAAGAATGTCATAGCGTTTATCAGCAATCTTATTACCTAAATTATGAATGCTGTCTAAAATTTCTATCTCGTACTCCAAATTGGCAAGAACTTTAGAGAGTATCTGTCCCTCTAAAGGATTCTTTTTTGCAATTAAAATAATCTTTTCTATACTCTCTTCTTCAAAAAGATTAATTTTTCCTGCTGAATTATCCTCTTCCATTAGTGGTTGAAGGACTCCTTTAGGTGTTTGTATTTCTGTTAGAGTCTCAAGTTTTTCATTCTCTACGGGTCTATTTTCGGCTTGATGCAGAAACTTTTTAAGAATAAAGAGCAGTTCACTGGTCTCAATAGGTTTGGCAATATAGTCATCTAGCCCCTCTTCAATAAAGCGTTCACGATCCCCTTCTAAGGCATTTGCAGTAAGAGCAACAATAGGCGTATGTTCTAAATTCTCTTCCTCTTCATAATTGATAATCTCATGCGTTGCTTCAACACCATCCATTACAGGCATCTGTATGTCCATTAAAATTAAATCATAATTATTATCTTTTAATTTTTCAAAAGCTTCTAGTCCATTATTGGCAAGTTCCACTTCAATACCATATTTAATCAAAATCTGTTTGACCAGCTTTTGGTTAATAAAGTTATCTTCTGCCACCAATATTTTACCCTCGAATTGAATATCATTAAAAGGTGCTGTAGTATGGTTATCAACTTTAGCTGATTGCATCTCTTTTTGACGACTTTTTTCACTGTTGTTGTTTCTGTTTAGTGCATTTAATATCTTAGTTGGAGTAATTGGTTTATAGAGTATTTTACTACTTTTTAAACCCAAGGTCTCAATCTTGTTACGACTACTAAAACTGGCAATAATAACCACTTTATTAGAATTAAGTCGTTTAATACTTTTTAGAAGCTCTTTATCAATGGTATCAATATCTAGCCAAATACCTTTAATCTCACTAGACTCATTGTATCTTTTTAACTCTGCACCAGTGGTAAAACTTGTGACTTTAATGTGATAATAATCCAGATAATCCTTAATATACATATCTAGTTTTTTAGAGGTTTGACCTTGATACTTAATAATAGAAATATCATCTTCTGGAACAATTTTATGCAAATTTGTATCTTCAAGAACCTCTTCTAACTCTAGGTTAAAGTAGAATCGTGTCCCTTTCTCTTTTTGGCTTTCAAGCTTAAGTTCTGTACCCATAAGCTCCAAAAACTTTGTTGAGATGGTCAACCCTAAACCTGTCCCTCCATACTTTCGAGTAATCGAAACATCTGCTTGAGTAAAGGCTGCAAAGACGTTGAGCTGTTGCTCCTTGGTCATACCCACACCATTATCTTCGATACTAAAAGAGATTTCAGTTTTATTATCATGCTCTTGTACTTTTAAGATTTCAACATTAATCATTCCACCAAAGTCTGTAAACTTAATGGCATTACTCATCAAGTTAATCAGAACCTCTTTAATTTTAACCGCATCTCCCAAAAGCTTTTTATCAATTTTAGGATCAAGATAAAAGTTCAGCTCAATATCTTTCTCTGAAGCTTTCACTCCATAGGTCTCTATTGCATTTTCAAACTCAATAATCGGGTCAAAAACAATGGTTTCTAACTCTACTTTATTGCTCTCAATTTTAGAGAGGTCTAAAATATTGTTGATAATACTCAACAGATTCTCTGAACTCTTCTCGATAATCCCTGTAAATTCTAACTGTTCTGTATTTAAATCGGTACTTTTTAAAAGTTCGGTAAATCCAACAATTCCATTTAAAGGGGTTCGTATCTCATGAGACATATTGGCTAAAAAGAGTGATTTCGATTCATTGGCTTCAAGGGCTTGTATCTTATCTTGTCTGGCATTTTCAATAAGCAGTTCAAGAAATTTATACGCGTCTTTTATCCCTTTATTGGTATTTAAATCAATACTCTTAATCGCATTAACACTTGGCACATCAAAGGTCTCATCTGACTCTATCTCTTTGACTGTATTGTTCAAAATATCTTCTAAACTTTTAATATTATTGCCAATCTCTCTGCCCGTTTTAAAGCCCAAAATGGTTAAAAGTAGTGCCAATACCCAGAAAAATGCAGCAACAATTAAAATTGTAATATGTTTAAAAACATAAGCATCATTTTTTTCCCAAAGTGCATTCTCTATCTCTTTTTGTATCTGAGAAAACTGATTAATCTTATCACTATTCATAATAAACCAACTCACAGAATCAATAGAGAACTGCCCATCATTAACATTGGGTTGTAATTTAGAGTAACTGGTCTCAATTTCTCGATTTATCTTTTTATAATCTTTGGTATCAAGGTGTGAAAATATTTTATCTTTTAATATGTCATTACTAATCTCTAAATAGTTAAAGATGTTGGATTTACTTTTGGTTTTATTCCAAAAGGTAATATCCTTTTGGGTCATGGCTATCTTTTTTATTAAGAAATAACTCACAAAATCTCTCTCTAAAGAGCTATTTTCAGTAGCAATATAGAGTTGAGAGAGTGAAGTAATAAGAGAAGATATTTCATCATTAAATTTATAGTGGTTAATCAATAACTGTTGTTGTAAAATCGGTCTGGTTAAATTTTTAGTAAACTTTTTATAAAAGGCATTCGCAAATGTTATCTTTTTAGAATCAATCTGACCACGTATATTAGAAAGTTGATTTAAATTGGTAAATATTTTTTGATTGTTGTAACTTCTTTTTGAATTAAGAAGCCCACTAAAAAAAGAGTTATGCTCTATGGGAATAAGTGATACTTTAGATTTTTGAATCACGGCATCGGTTTCTACTCTTTGTCGTGTCAGTTCATCATTGGCATTTTGTCCACTTGAACCAATCACAATAGAACTCAACCCACGCTCTTTACCCACTTCGGTAATAATTTTGTTCAGATGCACATTGTTTTTAATAATCTGTTTTAACTCATTTGCCTTATAATATCGGTCATATGATATAAAAAGGAAATAACTAGAGACAAGAAAAAGAAGTAAAATAGGAATCATACTTATCAGTTTTAATCGGTTGTTCATTTTCATAATTTAAATCCTTTTCCCTCTATTTAGATTGGTGCATATAATCTTCAAGAGAGATAAAGAGTCCCCAATACTTAGTAAATAGTAACTCAAGTTTTGAATAATCAGTACAAAATTGTATCTCTTCAAGAACATCTGCTAACTCATCAATACGAAGGTTACTTGCGGCTCCTTTGAGTTTATGTCCTAACTCATGAATATTGTCCATATCTTTTTGATGATATGAGGCTAAAAGGTGATCTTTATCATGATGGGCCTGTTCAATAAAGTCTTCAACAAACTCTTTAATCAAAACCACAGGAAGATTTAACTCATCTGCCGCAATTTTAGGATTATAATTAATAGGCAAAGCAGTAACATTGTCTAAAGAGAACTCTTTTAAACTAAACGTATCTGGTATTGGTTCAAGTTGCTCTTCTAAATCAAATATCTCTTTTTCATCAAGAGGATAGAGTCTATTTTCAGATATTTCAGGGGTAGAGAGATGCTGTTGACTCTTTTTTTCTTGCTCTTTCTTCTCTTTAATATCTACGGTTGTAAGAAGTTCTGTAAACTTGCTATTTAACTCCTCTTCTTTAGAAATTAAAGGGGTATCTTCTTCCAAAAGTAACTCCTCATCTTGATATCCTGCAGGTTTTTTCAAAGTCAAAAGAGCCAATTTAGTATAATACTCATCAACAAAAGCAAGACGCTCTGACTTTGGAAGCTTCTTAATTTTTAACAGCAGAATATTAATATTGGGTATTTTAAGTGTTAAGGCAAGATTAGATAGATTTTTAACAACCTTATCATCTCCCTCTTGCAAACGTTTCTCATCAATAATTGATTGATCAATAAAACTATCAAGATAGAGTTTATAGTCGTCAACACCCAATCCTATATCTTTAGATATTCTTTCAGCATTCAGGTAAATAGGCTTGTAATTAATTTGCAGATTCTTAATCTCACTGCTGTTCTCGATAATATTACTCAATTTAACAAGTTTAACCATTTGGGTTGACATATAAAGAGATGTCTCTTGAATATTTGCTTCAATCTTTTTATAACTCTGATTAAGTATTAATTTACTACTACTCAGTTGAATATCTTGAATCACATTATCTTTTAAAAGGGCATCAAATGTTTGGTACCCCAACAGCTCTATAAACGCTTTATCTGCCAATATAAGTTCATTTTTTTCATTATATCCGTAATACATAAATTATTTACCTCTATCTATATTTAATCATATTGAGCATAATGCTCAATCTCTTCTTCTACATCTATTTTAGATGCTGGTTTGTGTACGACAATAAACCCAATAGTTTCATTTTTTTTATTATATTTGGGTGTACAGTGAATATTACTCCAAAAGTACATGCCATCACGCCGTATATTTTTTAATGTGCTAAACCACTTTTTCAACCGTTTTTCAGTTGACCATAACTTTTCATAAATAACATTAGGAACATCAGGATGTTTAAAAACTCTATGATTTTTACCTATTAATTCCTGTTTTCTAAAGCCTGTAACCTCTGCGAAGTTTGAGTTACTAAAGGTGATAATACCATCTTGGTCTATCTCATATATTAAATTTTTTGTATAGGTATATTCAATGTCCAATGCAATTAAATGATGCAAACGATTCCTTTCTAACCTACCTACTGAAACTTAGGTATATGTTTATATTAATCTACAATAATAACTGTAATATAAAAAGACTAAATAGTAATTTAATTTAATCTATTTTCAAAAATTAAACATTATTTTTAAGGTATTATTTACACTAAAGAATACTCAATGTTCTGTTATATCGCTATCTATTGTTTTTTAACAATTTATGTTTTTAGTATTTTAGCAACTTTTTGACTACTTGCAACTGAAACCTCTTCAAAAGAGGCTCGATTAATCGCTTCAAATGTACCAAAATAGTTAAGCAGTTTTTTCACCGTTGCCACTCCAATGCCTTTTTTCTCTAAGAGTGCATTTTTGGTATCCTCTTTACGTTTCTTATTCTGATGATAACCAATTGCAAATCGGTGAGCTTCGTCTCGCTGTCTTTGTACCCATAAAAGCCGTCTGTCTGTAGGTTTGAGTTGAAAAACAGATACTTCCGTATAAATAATATCTTTAGCTGAACCTTTGGCTCTGTGGGCTTTTGCATCAACTTTCTCTTTGGCAATGGCAATCACATCAAGGGTCACTCCTGCCTCTTTTAAAAGCCGTAATGCCAACTTTAAAAGTATATCGCCACCATCAAGTATCCACAGGTCAGGAGGAGAGTTCCGAGCAAAAGCATCTATACGACGTAAAAGCATCTCTTTCATCTGTCCATACTCATCTTTGGCATCAAGTGCATAACGTCTATAAGCACTCTTCTCCCAATGGTTTTCACTCCACACCACCATCGCCCCCACCGTGGCTACCCCCATCATGTGTGAATTATCAAAACTTTCAACTACATAAGGAATATAATTTAATTTAAAAAGTTCAGAAATAGAGGGTTCTACTCTCAATTCTTCATCTCTGTTCTGCTTTAAAAGCTCATTGGCATTCTTAATTGCCAACTGAACAAGCTTGACTTTAGAGCCTATTTTTGGGTAGACTATGGCTATTCTCTTATTAAATCGAACCGAGAGCAGTTCAGCCAATATATCCTGCTCTTCAAAAGAGTGTGCTACCAAAATAGTCTTAACCATTTGAGGTGACTCTTTCGCATAAAATGCTAAAATAGCCTGTTTATAGGCTTCATTTTGATCAAAAATATCACGTCCTCGAAACAAACTAAAAGAGGCAGAGTTAACTCTGCCTTGACGAATAAAAAATTTTACCACTGCTCCACGATTTTCACCATTAACAATCGCAAAAATATCCAAATTCTCCTCTTTGGCTAAATCAATATCCGAACGAATGGTAAGTGCTTCAATCACCTTAATATTATCACGAAGTTTACCCGCCTCTTCAAAACGTTCATTTGTGGCAAGTTCCATCATTCTTTGCGTTAATGCTTCGGTTAAAATCGTACGTTTAACCATGGCTCTTTTTGCCTCTTCTATTATCTCTTTATAGGCTTTGGTGGTCACTTTTCCTTCACAAGGTGCTAAACATCGTTTTATCTGATAGAAAAGACACGCTTCCCCCCCCTTTAAACAGGATTTTTTCTGTACCAAAGGAAAGACCTCATAAAGAGTCTCTAACAGAATCTTTCCCCCATTGGGAAAAGGGCCATAATAAACAATATTTTTTTGGTTAATCACCTTTCTGGTCATCTCAAATCGTGGAAAATCTTGAGACTCATCAATATAAATATAGGGGTAGGTTTTATCATCACGCAACAAAATATTATACTTAGGATTAAGCTGTTTTATTAAACTGTTCTCTAAAATAAGGGCATCATTCTCACTATCAACAACCATATATTCTAAACGAAAAGCTTGTTCAAGCATACGTAAAATGTGAATACTCTGCGAGGGATTGGGGTGAAATGTTGGTGTAAAACGCCAATAACTTTTAAGACGATTTTTTAAATTTTTAGCTTTACCCACATAAAGCAGTTTATCCTCTTTATCAAAATATTGATAAACCCCTGCCCCCGTTGGTAAATTTTGGATGGTATTTATCATAACTTTTGCTCAATTAAAGCTCGAATTTTACTAAAAGCTTCAATCAACTCACTGTCTTTGCTTTTAATACTAAATTCACCCTCTGACATCTCTTGGTAATAGGGTATCGTCTCCTCTTTGCTCTCTTCTTTTATGATGCTATGATACTTCGAGTTAAAGATAACAATTTTATCAGCCACCATGTTTTGACACTTTGAATCTTGCTTTGATAAAATGCTTAATAGACTCTTAAATAAATCTTTATTATAATTGAGTTCCATTTTAAATCCAGGGTGACTTACAGCAATAAAAAGGGTTGCTTGTCGTATGTAGACAAAAGCAATGGCTTTTTGAAACCGTGGGCTTAAAAGTGAGATAAACTTTTGATAACAGTAGTGACTCTTAAGTGATTTAAATTGAGGCAGGTGAAGTAGATGCGAAAGTATTGTATTGGCTTTTTTCATGGTTTGATTATAACATTTTTTAGCTTTTTATTATTAAATGGTTGTGGTTATAAGGCTGACCCTTATTGGGTTGAGCCAAGCGAAAAAACATCTAAAAAAGCAGGGGAAAGAAATGAAAAAATATGATGTATTAATTATTGGAGCAGGTATCGCAGGACTCTATGCAGCGATGAATCTTCCAAAGAGTAAAAAGGTATTGGTCGTATGCAAAGATATTCCATGGGAGTGTAACACTTTTTACGCTCAGGGGGGAATGGTAACGGCTATAAATGAAGCCGACATCAACGCTCATGTCGAAGACACCTTATCAGCAGGAGCGTATCATAACGATAAAGAGGCAGTGGAGATAATGAGTCATACCTCGATAACCACGACCAAAGATATTATCGAAAAAGGGATGGAGTTCGATGTTGATGAGATGGGAAAATTGCTCTATACCAAAGAGGCCGCCCACTCGGCTGAACGTATTATACATGCAGGGGGTGATGCTACAGGGCGTTACATGCACTATTTTATGATGCTACAAAATCAGCACCAGTTACAAAGAAATACACTGGTCTATGACCTACTGATTGAAAATGGGCGATGCTACGGGGTCAAAGCACTGGTCAATTATCGACCCGTTACCCTCTTTGCAGATGATGTGATTATTGCCAGTGGTGGGGTTGGTTCACTCTATGAGTTTAATACCAACTCTCGAACGGTGTCGGCAGACATTCATGGTATCTGTGTCGAAAAAGGGATAGAACTGGCCGATATGGAGATGATGCAATTTCACCCAACGGTATTTGTCAAGACCCCTTTTGCTCGAAAACTGTTACTAACCGAAGCACTCCGAGGTGAAGGGGCTTGGGTAGTCGCCGAAGATGGCAGACGATTTCTGTTTGATTATGATGAACGAGGGGAACTTGCCAGTCGCGATATTGTAAGTCGAGCCATCTTTGACCACAAACGTAAAACAGGAGAAGAGGTTTATCTGGATTTCTCAATGTTTGATAGTGAGTGGTTTGCCAAACGCTTCCCCAACATTACCCGAAGCTTTGAGGCAATCGGATACAACTTTCCCAAAGACAGAGTACCCATTTCACCTGCTTTCCACTACGCTGTGGGGGGCATTAAAAGTGATACAAACGGGTGTGTCGAAGGCATTGAAGGGCTTTATGTCATTGGTGAAGCTGCCTCAACAGGAGTACATGGAGCCAATAGATTGGCTTCTAACTCACTCTTAGAGGGGGTTGTTTTTGCCAAACGAGCAGTTGACCACTTATTGGCTAAAGAGCAGGTCAAAAGTATTGTGCCAATATTTGATAAAGAGTATAAAAATATTGTTCATCACGAAAATGATAAAACATACAAACATCGCCTGCGAAAAATTATGTGGGAAGATATGGGAATTATTCGTACCAAA
>DCAF01000017.1:0-12344 GCA_002311915.1 Sulfurovum sp. UBA1140
AGTTCTTAAATATTATTGTTTCTTACTCCTATTTAGATAAATACTTAAGACCCGAACAACAGAGGCAGAGCCTTCTGATTGTAAGGTTTAGAGAAATTTCTGTAAAAGCCTACTTTATTACCAAAATAGGCAAAAGTCCAAAATAGAGAAGGGTTCCATAGGCCTGTTTGATGTTGATGTTGGGCTTGATTTCTAAAATCATCTGCTTGATTGCCTCTTCGCTTAAGTCACCCATAAATTCACCCTCTCCGTGGTTCTCTTTGTAGAATTTTACCAGTAGATGAGAGGCTTTTTCTTCTTTGTATTGCCATATTTCCATTACAGCACTTTGTCCAAAGCTAGAAGAACTAAGGTGGTTAGAAGCCCTCCTGCAACACCTGCTAGAATGTCATCTCCCATTACGCCAAGCCCACCTTTAACCTTACGGTCAATAACTCCAATGGTCGAGGGTTTCCAAATGTCAAAAAGTCGAAAGGCTAAAAAACTTCCAACAATAGCAATGATTTCGGCAAATTCATAAGTTAGGGTTTCTGCTGTTGAAAGAGCCAACATTAAAGCAATCCACATGCCTGAGACCTCGTCTATAACAATGCTTTTATCGTCGTGGCTTCCTGTTGCTTTTTCATATTTATTGATTTCAAAAATTGCAATTAAGGTAATGGCAAGGGTGAGCATAAAGAGTGTTTCCATGGGGAAGAATTGAAGGATGACCAACCCCACAATTAGACCTGCAAAACTGCCCACCGTGCCAGGGGCTTTGGGGGCTAGACCTGAACCAAAAAAAGTGATAAAAAGTCGGTTAAAGTTCATAAAATCTCCATTATGTTAATGAATTTGTCTGATAGAGACCCATCAGTTTTACATAAAAGTCCTCTTCGCTATGCTCTTCCATTAGACCATCATTGGGCATAAGTGAGTCATATAGTTCTTGAAGATGTTTAAATCTATCAGGGAATAGGGTACTTAATATATTGGCTGAAACCTCTCTTCTGACCAGAATACTTGGTGGCATCATCCCCGCTTCAAGCAGTTGCATAATCGAAGGAGAGTGATAATGTACATGATGGTGCTGACCATGAGGGCAGGTTCGGTTACTGACTAGTGTTCGACACTTGTTACAGTAGACATAGGGTTCAATGGTGGTTATTTTAATATCAATATCTTTAGAGCTATCAAAAACACTGTTAAGACGGTTCTCATCGTAGAAGAGTCCCAATGCTTTATGATTTTTACCAATGACCAGACGGTTACATCCACAATTTTTAGCCACAAGGGCATCAAGTATTAGTTCATTGTAGCCTTCAAAAATATAGGAGTTCTCCATGGGAACGACCAAAACCTTATTGGCAGGAAGAAAATTTTCTATAAAGCTTATGATTGCATCATAACGAATATCAAAGCGTAACCCTTTATTGTGGAATGGTTTTAATAAAAATAGTACCACCACATCAGACTGTTCTAGGGTGTGTCGTATCATACGTTCATGCGCACGGTTAAGAGGGTTGGCAGCCAACATTAATGCCGATACATTTTTAGCATTTTGCTCTTTGATGGTCTCTTTAACCCGTGTTAAGTGGCTGTGAATAAGAGGATACTCTACATGGTAATCACCATTAACCGCAACTTTACCTAACCGTTTCATGGTATTTTGAACACCAGGGTGAGAGGGGTCAGCTGTTCCATAGATACATTTAAGTCGTTGTTCTGGGTCTATCTCGTAGGTCTCATCAACGGTGAGTGTTCCCACAACTTTACCCTCGTTAACCAACTCTAGTATCTCACCTTTTTCTACAGCTCGAAGAGAGGCTTCATTTCTTTTACCACTAGGAGCTAGAATAAAAGCAAAAGGGTAGGGAACCCCTTTATACATTTGGGTCTCATTGACCTCCAATGCTTTTGCTTGATTCATCAGTTTAGTAACAGGGGAAATTAATCCCTCTTGCACCAAAGCCAAGGTAGAGAGTGCTTCTCCATCAATAAAGAGCTGTCTATTTTTTCTTGAAGATACCATATTTTTTCCTTTTCTCCCATAAACTTTTTCTTGAAATTCCCAATTTTTTTGAAAGTTCTGTATCAGGAAACTGGTACTGAAAACTGTTGACGATAAATTTAACATAGTCGTCAATGGTTAAAATCTCATTTTGGTCATAGAGTTTGTTGTCGGTATTAATCTCTATGGTTTTAAAAGGAGTTTCAATATTGGTGGTGGTCGAGATAATGAATTCTCGGTTTTTAAGAAGCTCAAAGAGTACGTCTCGTTCACCTTTTTTTAGTGTTTGTAAATCAGAAATGTAGAGGGTATGTTTGGGGTTGGCTCCCTCTATCTTCTCTTTCCAACTTTTAATAGCAAGAGGTACAAAAACCAGTACCCTATTGTTTATTTTAGCATATTGAAATGCCAACTTGTCTACCAATTTGATGTAGTTGGTAAAGATAACCATGGGGGTGGTTACTTTATCAATATCATCGGTAATACTAATGTCATTGAGTAGATATTCACTGTACTCTTTATAGAGACTTTTGTATTTTTTGAGTGTTTGGTACTCTTTGTAGTGTTCAATTTTACGTTGAAGCTCTTCTATTATAAAGGGCTTGACGATATAGTCGTTGGCTCCGAATCTTAGTGGAGCCGAGACGGTATCGTTATTGATGTAACTGACCATCAATATAATAATCTTCTCTTTATACTTGGTAATAAGAGGATTAAAGTTCTGACCAGGAAGGTTGGTTGAGAGAAGATAGGCATCACCTGTGCTGGTTGCCATGGCCTCTTTAATCGAGGAGAAAACCTCGGTCTCATATCCTGATTGATTGAGTTTTGTGGATATACTTTGAGCAAGGTATAGCTCATTTTCAATAATCGTAATTTTCATAGTTGGGTCCAATCGTAATAGTATAACGTTGCAATAGCTTCAACAGCTACGCCCTCTTCTCTTCCAATCCATCCAAGTTTCTCAGCCGTGGTGGCTTTGATATTGACCAGATTGGGGCGAAGATTGAGCAGTTTGGCTAAATTAAATCGCATAGCTTGTTTATAGTTTAAGAGTCTTGGGGTTTGAGCAATAATAGACAAATCAACATTGCCCACAACATAACCAAGGTTCTCTAGTCGTCTTAGAGTATCTTTTAAAAGTAAAGAAGAGTCAGCACCCTTGTAGGTTTCTGATGTATCGGGGTAGAGTTCTCCAATATCACCTAAACCCGAAGCTCCTAAAAGGGCATCAATAAGTGCATGAATGGCAACATCACCATCACTGTGGGCTTTAAACCCAAAGGGTACGTCAATTTCTACTCCACAAAGCATCATCTTCTTTCCCTCTTCAAAGGGGTGAATATCAATGCCAAAACCTGTTAATCCACGTCTGCTAGGGGCTTCTAAGCAGGGGAGTTTAGCAAGGTCTTCGATGGTGGTTAATTTATGGGCTGTGGTAGAACCTTCTACAAAAATAATTTCACCACCTTGCGAGGCAATGGCAGAGCTATCATCGGTAAACTTCTCTTGGGTTGCCAGTGCTTTTTTAAGCGTATTGGTACATGAGAGTTGAGGTGTTTGGATGATTTTTGCATTTTCTCTATTGATTGGGCTATTTTCAAAATAGAGGGTATCAACCACTTTAAGGGTAGGAACGACACAGCTTTTGTTTTTTTTTGCTAAAAGCACACGTGAGACCATGGCTTCATCAATACAACATCGAGCAATGTCTGAGACCAAAACAAAAGGTGTTTTAACCTGTTCAAGAGCGTTTTTTAAAGAGTTTTGCCGACTGCTTCCTCCTTCAACAAAATGATAATCAGCAAAATTGGACATGGCATGAATATCCTCTTTCGATGACACAATGATGGTACTTTCAAAATTGTGAACGGTTTGAAAGTTATCGGCTACTTGAAGCCAAAGGGGTCTATCATTAGACCACAGCCACTGCTTTTTTAGAGGCAGTTTAAATCGTGAGGCAGAACCTGCTCCAAGAAGTATAAGGGTAATGTCTGACAAGTTGCATCCTATTTCTAAAAGTGTAACAATATTATACAAAAGTAACCTTTGGTAACACTTTAAAATGTGAGCTTTCTTGGCATAATTAGGAGAAAATTTATCTGATATTATTTTAATTTAAGATTGAATTGGTATAACTCCAATAGTTACCAACAAAAATAATTAGGATATGTAATATGCGAGAAAATTGGGTAAAAAAACGCGAAGGCGATAAAATTAGAACACAGATGTACTATGCTAAGCAGGGCATTGTAACCGAAGAGATGCAATATGTAGCCGAGGTTGAAAAGATTGACCCTGAACTGCTTAGAGCAGAGATTGAGAGAGGGCGATGTATTATTCCTGCCAACATTAATCATAAACATCAAATTCCTATGGCAATAGGGATGGTTTCAAACTGTAAAATTAATGCGAATATTGGCTCTTCTGCCCTCTCATCTGATATTGATGGCGAGATAGAGAAAGTAGATGCTTGTCTAAAATATGGAGCAGACACCATTATGGATTTGAGTACGGGGGGTGACCTTGATGCGATTCGTGAAGCAGTTATTGCCCACTCAACCGTGCCAATTGGTACGGTTCCAATGTATCAGATTTTACATGACTGTAACGATAAAATTGAAGATTTAACGATTGAATCAATGTTATCAGTATTACAAAAACAGGCAGAGCAGGGGGTATCATACTTTACCATTCATGCAGGTTTCTTGCTTAGATTTATGCCTCATGTGGCAAAACGAAAAATGGGAATTGTAAGCCGTGGTGGTTCACTTATGGCTGCATGGATGATGCATTATCACAAAGAGAACCCTTTTTATGACGCGTATGATGCCATTTTGGATATTTGTAGAAAATATGATGTGGCTCTTTCATTGGGCGATAGTCTTCGTCCTGGGTGTCTTTATGATGCGAGTGACGATGCACAGCTCTCTGAACTTAAAATTTTAGGTGATTTAACACTAAGAGCGTGGGAGAAAGATGTTCAGGTCATGATTGAAGGTCCTGGGCATGTTCCTTTGAATCAAGTAGAGCGAAACATGAAGCTTGAGCGTGAGTATTGTCATGAAGCACCATTTTATATTTTAGGACCATTGGTGACCGATATTGCTGCGGGTTATGATCACATCAGTTCTGCTATTGGTGCAGCTGTGGGTGGTTGGCATGGAGCAAGTATGCTCTGTTACGTGACTCCTAAAGAGCATTTGGGTCTTCCTAATGCCGAGGATGTACGTGAAGGTATTATTGCCTATAAAATTGCAGCCCACGCTGCAGACATTGCTCGTGGTCGTCCTGATGCACAGAAGATTGATGATGAGATGAGTGATGCACGGTATGGTTTTGACTGGAACCGTCAGTTTGAACTCTGTCTTGACCCTGAGAGAGCCAAAGAGTATCATGATGAGACTTTGCCTCAAGATGTCTTTAAAGAAGCAGAGTTCTGTTCCATGTGTGGACCTAAATTTTGTTCATATAAGATTACACAGAGCATTGTAGAGAAGCATGGTGATGCAATGGCAAATGTTGAAGAGATGAGCTTTTCGTCTTAAAATAGATCCTCTGAACAGAAGTTCAGATGGGCATTCTTGCCTATTTTGATAAAAAATATCAAAATTTACAATAAACATAAGCTAACTTTTATTGAATTGAGTATAAAAGTAAAAATCAAAAAAATTAAACTAGGAGTCCTAATGACAAACGAAAATGTCTTAGAAGCACTAAAAAACGTAACCTATCCAGGGTTTACCAAAGATATTGTAACTTTTGGATTTATTAAAAATGTAGATATTCAAGGTGATAAAGTTGTTATTGTTATTGACATTACCTCTTCGGCTACCGAGGTTAAAGATCAGTTAACAGCTGATTCAACGCTAGAGCTTAAGAAGCTTGGTTTTACTGATGTTGAGGTACATATCTCTGCTCCACAAGCTCCCAAGCAGATGAGTAACTCGGTGAGTGGTAAAAATATTGCTCCACAAGTTAAAAACTTTGTAATGGTGAGTTCAGGTAAAGGTGGGGTTGGTAAATCAACTACTTCTGTGAATATTGCTATTGCGATGGCGATGCAGGGTAAAAAAGTAGGTATCTTAGATGCTGATATCTATGGACCAAACATTCCTCGGATGATGGGTTTAGAAAATGTAAAACCAGAGATTCAAGGAAATAAAGTAATGCCTTTAAAAGCTTACGGTGTTGAGATGATGTCAATGGGTTCACTCATGGAAGATGGGCAGTCGCTTATCTGGAGAGGTGCGATGATTATGAAAGCCATCGAACAGTTCTTACGTGATATTTTATGGTCAGAGCTTGATGTATTGGTTATTGATATGCCTCCTGGAACAGGTGATGCACAGTTGACTCTGGCTCAATCTGTACCAGTAACAGCAGGTATTGTGGTTACCACACCTCAACAAGTAAGTTTAGATGACTCTAAACGTTCACTTGATATGTTTGAAAAACTACATATTCCAATCGCAGGTGTGGTTGAGAACATGAGTGGATTTATCTGTCCTTCGTGTGATACCGAATCAGATATTTTTGGTATGGGTACAAGTCAAGAGATGGCAGACAGTTATAAAACAGATCTAATGGCACAAATTCCAATTGAACCAGCCATTAGAATTGGTGGTGATACAGGTATGCCAATTACTTATCATACACCAGACTCTGAAACGGCTAAACGTTATCAAACAGCAGCGTCAAGTTTGATTGCATTTATTGATAAAGTTAACAGTGAAGGTGGAGCAGATAATTCAGCTGTTCAACCAACAACACCTCCTGGTGTTAGTGCTTGTAGCGTATAGTAGAGTCACCAAAACCAGCATATAATAAACAATGCTCTAGCTGTAACTATAACTAATTATAAAAAATAGTTATAGTCAGGCAACCCTGTAATTAGAGCTATGTACCGTGTTATGAATAGCCACTTTTTTGATATTTAAATTCATTATTTATGACACGGTACTTATCTAGAGGTTCTTCTTTTACTCTTTTTTCACCTTATATTAGATAGAATTCTTTTATTATTATAAAAAGGCTATCCATGCAAACTGTTGAAAAATTAAAAAATTTACTAACCATAGAAATTATCCCCGACTTAGAAGAGGCGATTGATGAGATGTTCTCGATGATAGAGAAAGCAAAAATGGCATCTATTGCCGATAAAGAAGAGCTTCAAGAGCTTCAAGAGATGCACGCCGAGTGTAAAGATATTGTTGTCGAAATCGACGCAGGTGACATGCCTGAAGATGAAGCAGAAGAGATACTTATTGAACTGATGGATGCGAAGACGGTGAGTGAGTAGAAAGATTACTCCTCAAACAATACTTTTAACCCCAATCTGCCTCTTTTATTGCATGGTTTATTGATAACCATAGATACCGTATTCATCATCGTAATTATGAAGAGCATAAAGAGGGAGTTAAGAGAGTATTTACAAAACTAGGAACCGATGACTTTAGTCTCGTTTTGTTCGGGCGTAAACGCTCCGATTCCAAAGCGTATTAAAACGCATCATCCACGGCTTGACACACGATATGCCCTATTAAAATGTGCATCTCTTGAATACGGGGGGTATCATTCGAGGGGATAATTAGATTTATATCACACACCTCACTCATGGCTCCTCCACTACGACCTGAAAAGCCTATGGTTTTACACCCCAACTCTTTAGCAACCTCTAAAGCCGAGAGAACATTGGCAGAGTTTCCACTGGTCGAGATACCAATAAGTAAATCCCCTTCTCTGGCTAGGGCTTCTACTTGTCGGTCAAAAATTCGGTGGTATCCGTAGTCGTTGGCAATCGCTGTTAGTGCCGAGGTATCGGTGGTAAGAGCAATTCCTGCTAACCCTTTGCGTTCGGTTTTATAGCGTCCTGTTAACTCTGCAGAGATATGTTGTGCATCAGATGCTGAACCACCATTCCCACATAGCAGAATTTTATTGCCCTTTTGTAGGGTGGTTATAACCATCTGTGAAGCCTCTTCTATTTGGGGTATCATAACCTCTATGGTTCTATTGATGGTCTCTTTGTGAGCCAACAACTCTTTTTCTATCATGGCTAACATGGTGTTCCTTTTGAGATTTTTTCTATAAGATTGGTGGTGCTTTTTCCTGCTACAAAATCAATCAGTCGAACCTCGTTCGCAATATTAGAGCCTATTACCTCTTTCCCCTCGTAATCGGCACCTTTTACCAAAATATGTGGAACAATTTTTTTAATGAGTTCGTAGGGGGTATCTTGGGTAAAAGGAACGACATAATCGACACTCTCTAAAGCACCAAGTAGAAACGCTCTATCTTCAAGGTTATTGATGGGTCTATCTTTACCTTTTAGTCGCCTAATGCTCTCATCACTGTTTAGACCAACAATAAGAATATCTCCTAGCTCTTTGGCTTGTTGTAAATAGGTGGCATGTCCACGGTGGAGTATATCAAAACAGCCATTGGTAAAGATAATTCTACGTTTTTGCTCTTTAAGGCGTTTGGCAATACGTTCTATTTGGGTAAAATCTTTTATTTTACTCTCTGATTGTCCTTTATTTAATGAGTGTTCATACTCTTCTACTTCATTAAGGGTAACGGTGGCAGAACCAACTTTAGCCACCACCACGGCTGCTGATTTATTGGCAAATTCACACGCCTCTGTAATGGTCAAATCTGAAGCCAAAGCCACACCCAACGAAGCCAAAACGGTATCCCCTGCACCTGTTACGTCGTAGACTTCTCTTGCAACTGTGGGTATTATCTGTAGGGTATCATCCAATAGGGCAATGCCATCTTCACTCAGGGTAATAATAGAGTAGTCAAGTTCTAAATCGTTTTTAAGCTTGGTGATGGCTTTTTCTAAACTTTTTGTATTGGTTATTGCTATCTGTGTGGCAAGGGTGGCTTCACTTCTATTGGGGGTGAGTAGGGTGGCTCCAAAATATTTTGAGTAGTCACTCCCTTTGGGATCTACCAAAATAGGCTTATTAAAATCTTTGGCAAGAGCAATAATGTCACGGGTTAGGGTAGGAGTTAATACCCCTTTTCCATAATCTGAAAGCAGTACAATGTCACAACTGAATAGCTCTTTTTTTAGTGCCTCTAATAGTGCAAATTGCGAGGAGAGGGTAATGTTTTGGGTGGTCTCATTATCATAACGAATCACCTGTTGATTAGATGCGATAATACGACTTTTTTTGGTGGTTCTTCGCTCCGATTCACTAATAACACTGATATGTTGGGCGTTGGTTTGGGCAAGAAGTGTTTGCATCTGCGTAGCATTCTCATCATCTCCTATAACCGAGAAGATAGAGACTTTGGCATCAAGAGAGTGCAGGTTATTGATAACATTTCCTGCACCCCCCAATAGAAGGCTCTCTTTTTTAACCGAGACCACTTGAACGGGTGCTTCAGGAGAGATTCGTTCACAAGAACCCCAAATATAATGGTCTATCATCAAATCGCCGATTAGGGCAATGGTTGGTTTTTTATTGCGTATTCTCTCCATCTGTACCATCCTAAAAATTAATGGTGCTATTTTACCTTAAAAAACTCCAAATACCAATCAACAAATCTATCAACTCCCTCTTGAATTGGTGTATCGGGTTTATAGTTTAAATCCTCTACAAGGTCAGTTACATCGGCATAGGTAGCAGGAACATCTCCTGCTTGAATTGGCATCATATTTTTATCAATGGTTTTACCCAGTTTGTTTTCAATAGCCGTAATAAAATCCATCAGTTTAACAGGGTTGTTGTTCCCGATATTATAAACTTTATAGGGTGCTGATGAGGTCGAGACTCTGCCTTCTGTACCATTCCATAAGGCATCTTTTTGCGCAGGGTTGTCAATAACTCGAATTACGCCTTCAACAATATCATCAATATAGGTAAAGTCTCTTAGCATGTCACCATTGTTAAAGAGATCAATGGTATTGCCTTCAAGGGCTGCTTTAACAAACAAAAAGAGTGCCATATCAGGTCGTCCCCAAGGGCCGTAAACCGTAAAGAATCTAAGCCCTGTGGTTGAAATATCATACAAGTGTGAATAGGTATGTGCCATAAGTTCATTGGCTTTTTTACTCGCAGCATAGAGCGAAATAGGGTGGTCAACATTGTGTTCGGTTGAAAATGGCAACGCTTCATTAAGCCCATAAACCGATGAACTAGAGGCATAAGAGAGATTCTTAACCCCATTATGCCGACACGCTTCTAAAATATTAATAAACCCTACAATGTTGCTATCAATATAAGCATTAGGGTTAATAAGGCTATAGCGTACCCCTGCTTGAGCAGCAAGGTTACAGACGGCATCAAACTTTTCATCTTCAAACAGTTTCATCATGTTTGCTTTGTCTTCTAGGTTGAGTTTAACAAATTTATAGTTGGCATTGGTAGTAGAGGTGATAAGTTCATTATAGGCTATATCTGCTCCCTCTTCTAAGGTGTTTATAATGCCATCTCTTTCTAATCTTCCATATTTAACACGAATATCATAATAATCATTAATCGAGTCAAGCCCTACGACTTCATCACCTCTTTCGATTAATTTTTGTGCCAAATGCGACCCGATAAACCCTGCTGTTCCTGTTACTAAAATTTTCATGTTGCTCCAAATAAGATATTTTTTTTTGTTAAAATTTAATTTGGATTATAGCCTATCTCTTATTAATTTTAATATAGATGTGATAGTATAATAGAGACTAATGAGAGAACAATCTAAACATCTACAAATAGATACCGTAAAACTGTTTCTATATTAGGCTTTTTGCAAAACTAATTTGGAAATGAAGACTTTTTCCAAAAATGCAGATTCTACATATCCCCGTAGGTCGGTTGCCCTCATCCCGACAAATATTTATAATCAAAAAAATTATAAAAGTGGAGATTCAACGGCAGGGGTGTAGGGTTTGGTTATTTTACCTCAGCCGATACCCAACCCCCCAAACTGAAGCGATATACTCTTTGGTTTCGTTGGGGTCTATTTTCTTTTTGAGTCTTCGTATGGCAACATTGACGGTTTTTTCATTAATCTTTTCACCCTCATCTTGCCAGACCTCATCAAGTAAAAAAATGCGTTCTAGGGTTTGGTTTTGGTGTTTGATAAGGGTGTAGAGTAGGTTGAATTCTAAGGGGGTTAACTCAATGAGTTGCTTTTCGATGTATACTTCTTGTTTTTGGATATTGATAAGAATGTCTCGATATTTAACTTTGTTATTGGCTTGTATGCCTGAACGACGTAAAATGGCTTTGACACGTAATAGTAGTTCCTTGTTGTTAAAGGGTTTGGTGATGTAGTCATCGGCTCCTCGGGTAAAGCCCTCTTCTATGTCGTCGGGTTTATTTTTAGCAGTGAGGAATATTACGGGGATATTTTCTCCCTCTTCTCGTAGCTGTGCTACAAACTCGCTTCCTTCTACATCAGGGAGATTACGGTCAACAATCATGAGGGCAGGGGACTCCTCTTCTAAAAACTGTTTTACATTTTCAGTCGAGAGAAAACCTGTAACAGAGTAACCTGCTTTTAAAAGATGATACTCAATGAGTTCTAATATATCCTCTTCATCTTCGATGATTATTATCTCAATAGCCCTATTGGTTTGGTTACGTTCAATCATAAAAATAGTATATTGGAAAAACTATTAAGAGATACTTGCAAACTTTTATGATATACATTAAATGAATAAATAGAATAAAAAGGTAGCCCCTATGGAAGAACTGTTGACTGCTATTGAACACGATAGCCTTGTAAAAATAAAAGCTCTTTGTCAGAGTGGTCTTGACCTGACAACCCCTATTTTAATGGGTCAAGAGTATGAGTTAGAAGACCCCGATGAGACCACCATACTGTTTTATGCCATAAGAAGTCATGCGTCGATTGAGGCGTTAGAGATTCTGTTAGAGTATGGTGTTAAGATTACAGAGATTGATGCAGATGGCTTAAGTGCGATGGATATTGCCATTAAGTTTAAACGTGAAGATGTGATTCAATTTTGTATTAAGCAGGGTATAAATGTAAATGAGACCCATCGTGATAGTGGCATTACGCCTATTCTATTGGCAGCGTGTTTTAACAATGTTTCTATTGTTGAGTTGTTGCTTAAGCATGGTGCTGATATTAACTCAAAAGATAGAGCAGGTTTAAGTACCAAAGATTATGCTAAAAAGTTGGGACAGAAAAAGATGTTAAACTTTTTAGAAGAGAAAGGAGCTAAATTTAACTTGTATCGAGAGGCACCTGTTAAAGAGAAACAAGAGGTTCCAGAGAAGTTTGATATGAAAAATCGAAAAGAGCCAACCGAAGAGATGGGATTTGACTCAATCTAAAACTTTTTTTAACATTTACATTTTTTATACATCTTTTTGTACTA
>DCAF01000017.1:12443-17371 GCA_002311915.1 Sulfurovum sp. UBA1140
GAGGATTGGGTATTGACCTTCTCACCAAAAACAGAAGATGTGGCGAATACGCCACCCTCTATTCCTGATATTTAATAGGGGATATTTTTAAAGCATCTCTTTAAACGCACCAAAAATATAAGCACTCTCATGAGGTCCAGGACTCGCTTCTGGGTGGTGTTGAACCGACATGGTTGGGGAGTCGTTGTATTTTAACCCTTCGATGGTGTTGTCAAACAGGTTGGTGTGGGTGATGGTTGCCACTTCGGTAATGTTATCAGGAACATTATAGTTGTGGTTCTGAGCCGTAATTTCTACTGTGCCGTCCATCTCATTTTTAACAGGATGATTGCCCCCGTGGTGACCAAATTTAAGTTTATAGGTATCGTATCCATGAGCAATCGAGAGCAGTTGATGCCCTAAGCAGATACCAAACAGAGGAATTTTAGCTTCGATAAGCTGTCTGATTTTTGCTTGTTCCTCTTTTAAAATAAGTGGGTCACCCGGTCCATTAGATAGGAAAACTCCATCTATTGCTTTGGCTTCAAATTGCTCAATAATAGTTTGAGCTGTAATGCTGTTGGGAACCACTTCGACTTCCATACCAGCGTGAGTTAACTCGTTAAGAATATTGCGTTTAATTCCAAAGTCTAAAGCAATAATTTTTTTAGAGGTTGTTGGTTTATTGTATTGAAAGGTATTAATATTGTAACGGGCATCTTGATGGGTATAGGCAGTTTTGGTGCTGACCTGCTCAATATAGTTAATATCTTCGATTCTTGGGCTTTTTTCAAGAAGTGCTTTAAGTTTGGCTACTTCGTGAATTTCGGTCGAGGCTATCATCATCATTGCCCCTTCATTTCTAAGCATTTTGGTTATATAACGGGTATCTATTTCAGTAATGCCTAAGATATTATATTTTTTAAGCAGGGCATCGAGTGGCTCTTCGCATCTAAAGTTTGATGGACGTGCTTGATAAGAGCGTACAATAATGCCTTTACAGTAAGCACCCAAACTCTCCATATCTTGCTCGTTGCACCCTACATTACCAATCTCGGGCATGGTAAAGGTGATAAACTGACCTGCATAAGAGGGGTCGGTAACAATCTCTTGATACCCTGTTAGTGAGGTGTTAAAAACGACTTCACCTACATTGGTACCTTTCGCACCAAAACTTTTTGCCTCTAAATAGGTTCCATTTTCAAAATAGATTGAAATTTTTTCCACTAGATCATCCCCCTTTTTTGTAACTCTTCTTTATAAAGCTTTTCGTATATTAATTCATACTCAACGGAACCTGGTACGTACTCTTTTTGCATTCTTTTAATTTTGTCATAAACGGTGGTATCCATTGAATCATAAGCATCTGAAAAGGCTTTAAAGGCTTTAAAAATTACATTTCGTACTTGATTTTCATTTACTTGATATTCTAATAGATAGTTCTCATACAGCTCATCAAGAATGGAATGTGCCACATCATTGTATCGGTCATCATAGTTCATAATCACCCCAAATTCAGGAGCCAATCGTTTTTTAATCATAAAGAAAAGCTCACGCTCTCTAACCTGTTGAATCTCTATCTCATCAATATTATCGTCAAGCATCTCATTAACTTTGGCATCAAGTCGTCTCTCTTTTTCAAGGTTGTCGTCAATGACTTTTTTACACACTTGAACCACAGCTTCTTTACCTTTTGGCATGGTAATAAAAGAAGCATTAGCTAAATCTACACCTATTTTCGAGGCAACATACCCCGTCTGTTTCGCTTTTAATCGCATCACCTCTCCTCTAGCGTATAATGGTATCTTTTCTATCAGGGCTGGTTGAGATAATACCTATTTTTGTATCTATCATTATCTCTAGTGCTTTAATATACTCTTTGGCAGTATCAGGCAGGGCATCAAAGTCTCTTACCCCTTCGGTTTTATCCCATCCTGCAAATGATTTATAGATAGGGTTAGCAGTCTCTAAATCATAAGGAACGTAGTTAATCTCTTCGCCATCTATCTCATAGGCTACACAGACTTTTACTTCGTCAAAACCATCTAAAACATCCAATTTCATTAAAGAGACTTGGTCAACACCATTAACCCGAACGGCATGTTTCATGGCAACGGCATCAAACCAACCACATCGTCTAGGGCGACCTGTGGTGGTTCCAAACTCATGACCATTTTTACGTAATCTTTCACCCTCTACTCCAAAATCTTCACTTGGGAAGGGACCATTTCCTACACGGGTACAGTAAGCTTTGGCAATACCTGTGATTTTTCCTAAATCTTTAGGGTTTAATCCCAAACCAGAACACGCTCCTGCACTTATTGTGGTTGATGAGGTAACATAAGGGTAAGTACCATGGTCAATATCAAGCATGGTTCCTTGGGCTCCCTCTAAGAGAACTTTTTTACCCTCATCCAACACTTTCCAAATCAGTTGGGTGGCGTCGGTAATATGTGGAGCCAAAATTTTTCTGTACTGCTCTAACTCTTCGATTAAAAAGGCTTCTGAAGGGGTCTCTACTCCCATAATATCAAAAATAGATTGGTTCTGTTCAAAAAATCCTACAACTTTAGATGCCAACTTTACAGGGTCAAGCAGTTCACCTACTCGGTGACCAATTCGTGCAACTTTATCGCCATAGGCAGGTCCAATACCTTTACCCGTAGTACCAATGGCTTTATCACCTTTCATCTTCTCTTTGGCTTGGTCGATGAGTGCGTGATAAGGAAGAAGAAGATGTGCCTTATCTGAAATAAAGAGTCTGCCTTCAAGATTATCAAACTGGCTCATCTCTTTAATAAAATCAACAGGTGAAAGAACCACTCCGTTACCCACAATATTCTTAGCCTTTGGGTTTAAAACTCCTGAAGGGATAAGGTGTAGTGCGTACTTTTGTCCATCTACCACAATGGTATGACCTGCATTGTGTCCACCTGCAAAACGACATACGTAGTCATGGGTCTGTGCCATATGGTCAACTATTTTACCTTTACCCTCATCACCCCATTGTAATCCTACAATTAAATCTGCTTTATTCATTTTACTCCACTTCCTTATTCATTTTCTGTAACAACATTTTTTGATTAATACACTCATCGGTATAGAGTGCAAATCCTGATGCTTTAACATTTTCTATGCTATAAATACCACCACGAACCAATAACGCATTCTCATAAAACATTCTAAAGGTTAATGAGCCATAATATCGCATTTTTGCATAGTATAGGGGTGCTACGATAACCTTCTGATACTCAATTTTGCTAATTGCCTCTTTTATTAACAGTAGTTCGGTTTGAATATCATCGGGAATTCCCTTTAAATCATCTAAATCTTTGGCACTGTGTATATGTACAAGTTTACTTATCCACGGAATATTCAATTTTAAAATACTCTCAATATTGGTATCATGCAGTAGCTCTAATTTGACACCATACTTCTCTGCCAATAAAAGAGGAATACGCATGTTTGAAACTTGTAATAGGGCATTAAGCTCTAACTGTTGAATCAGTGTCGAGGCAGTGTTAACCACCTCATGAAATAAGCCATCAATAATCTCAGCACCCACTTGATACTGCTCTTTGGTTGGAAAAGAGACCGCAGGTTGAATATAGAACCATTTTTTAGAATTGGTGGTTCTTCCAATTCGTTTGGTAACAATACGCACCACATCAGCCGTGCTGTCTGCTCGTAGTGTCACCGTGTTGTTGTTTTCATCATTCAGGTGAATGAGTGGCTTTTCATCTTCAAAAGAGTTGTGTTGATGGTACGAAAAGAGAGGGGTAACAATCTCTTCATATCCATCATGCTCAAGGGTGTTGGCACAAACTGCTTCTATTGCTCGTTTTATCTTGGCAGATTGCCCAAAATACATCTTACTCTTACTTGGTATTTCATGTTCAAATATCATTCATTAATCTCACTAAAATAGTTCTCTTCTTTGCTGTTTTATGATTGCAAAATTCTCGGGATTATATCCTAATTGTGATTAGGGGGTGGTGAGTGTAAAAAATATAATAGTTTCCCTTTAGATGTGCTATAATTATGTTTTTTACTATTAAAAATTAACATTAAGGATTATCTAATGAAATTAATCTATGGTCTGATTATTGCCCTTGTTTTTATTGCAACAGCTTACTTTACCTTAGCAGATGATTTAACAGGTCACCTACTTGGAGCCTTTGGCATACTGTTTGGAGCATTTATCTACTACAGCAGTGCTACCACCACAGCATCTGAAGCGATAGAGTACACCGATCCTCATGCAGGAGGTGACGATATTGTCTTTGATACCATTAGAACCTTTTTATTGGTTTTTATCTCTGGGTTTATTGCCAGTGAAATTATCAATATTGCATTAGAGGGTATATTTAATATTTATATGGTAGAAATTTTGGTTCTGTTTCTACTCTTTTCATATATTTCATTTTGGGAACTCAAACACACCATTCATCACACACTAAAAGCGATGTTTATGCTTGATGCTCCTAAAAAGTTTGTTTAAGATTATCTTGTAAAGTTAGGAAACGGCGAGTTCACTCCCGAACCACGGAGGCAGAGCCTTCCGATTCCGAACATGCCAGTTTTACAAAATGTCCATAAATCTTTTAAACAACTCTTCAACCCCCTCAACTAAATGAACTCTCTCCCCACGCTTATCACACAACACCCCCACTTTTCCAAACTCATCTTTAAGCGTAATATTCACCCCTCCTTGAACAGCCACCAAGTTATCAATGGTAAAAACTTGCCGATTTAGGGTAATCTTTTCGCCAATAAACTTTAAAATCTTAGAAATATTGGGAACAGCATTAAAATCTTTCACTTTTCCAATTCGATGTTGGTTTTTAAAGAGCCATTGCCAAAAATGAAGAATCTCTGAGGGATTTTGAAGCTGTTTATGTTCACCATCGGGGGTACTAAAATTTGGGTTCAAAAATGTGACTAATGTT
>DCAF01000035.1:0-11263 GCA_002311915.1 Sulfurovum sp. UBA1140
TTTATCTTGTTCCATGGTGATACCAGAGTTAAGAATCTTAACATGCTTAAGCACACCAGAACTGTCAGCCAAATCAGAACTATCAGCTACAAACTCAGAGTTTACTTCGTATGGCTTCACTTGGTCGTTACCTGCTTTACCAATAATTGTAAGCCCACCCCATTGACCAACAGCAGGTGTTCCACCATCAACAGCTTTTTTAGAAGTAAAGATAATCGGGTTAGTAGCAGTACCCTCTGCCATGATTTTCGCACCTTTATCAATAATCATATATGAAGTAGTCGCTCCTGTACCATCAAGACCTGCAATGGTTGTACCTGCTTCTATAGTAAGTGTAGCACCATTTTTAACAGCCACTAGTCCATCTATAATCCATACTTTATCCGCTGTTAAAGTCATGTTAGAGGTGATGTCACCACTTAGTGTTGTATCTGTTGGTGTTTGAACAACTGGTGTTGGGGTTGTCGTGTCTATGGGTGTATCTGTTTCTGTAGGAGTATCACTTCCTCCTCCACTACCACAACCTGTGAGTGTCAAGGCAGCAATCGTTGCAATTGAGAGTAAAATTTTAGAAGTGTTCATTTTCTTTCCTTTGTATTTGAATACTGTACTCTATCATGAGAATATAACAAAAGCATCACAAAATGGCTACAGTTTGGTTACAGAGACTATTACCATTTTGTTATCAGTTTATATTATAATTTGTTATTAAAAAATAGGAGTTCATCATGATTAATGTCCAACAAGCTGTTATGAGTAGATACCCAAAAGTTCAATCCTTACCCAAACCCATCATCAAGCCACTATTCTCTACCATTAAAAAAATGATACACCAAAATGATATTAATACTTTTTTAAAACAGCAACAGTATTCAGGTCCTTTTGCTTTTGTTGAATCGGTCTTGGAGTATTTTAAATTCTCTTATAAATTTTCAAGCAATCAGATAGAAAATATTCCCGCTTCGGGACGTGTGGTAATTATTGCCAATCATCCTCTAGGAGCATTGGATGCCCTCTCTTTAATTCATCTAGTCAGACGCGTACGAAGTGATATTAAAGTGGTTAGCAATAATATGTTGGCAGAAATTGACCAACTTAAGCCGATACTCATTGGAGTCGATAATTTTAGAAAGGGAGTATCCAAGCAGTTTATTAAGCAGATAGATAAAACACTTAAAAATGAAGAAGCACTCATCATTTTCCCATCAGGTGAAGTCTCGAGAGCAAGACCCAATGGAGTAAAAGATACACAGTGGCATAAAGGGTTTCTAAAATTTGCTTCTAAAAATTTGGCTTCTATATTACCCATACATATTAATGCAAAAAATTCGGCACTATTTTATACCCTCTCATCACTCAATAAAAACCTATCATCTATACTTTTACCTCATGAGATGTTCAAAAAGAAAAATGGTTCATTAGAGTTCACAATCGGGGAAAGCATCCCATATAAAAGTTATATTAATAGTCCACTAGAGATGACATCTCAGGTGAAACTCTTTAGAAAGCATCTCTATCGTATCGCTAAAAATAAAAAACCTATCTTCTCTACCGAGAGGTGTATTGCCCATCCTGAAAACAGACAGATACTAAAAAAAGAGTTGCAAAACTGTCAAAAGCTAGGAGAAACCACTGATGGTAAAAAAATCTATCTGTATGATTATGAAAAAGGTTCAGTGATTCTTCAAGAGATAGCAAGACTGCGTGAGTATACCTTTAGGAAAGTAGAAGAAGGCACGGGAAAAAAACGAGATAAAGATAAATATGACTACTACTATAAACATATTATACTTTGGGATGACACAGAGCTAGAAATAGTAGGTGCTTATCGCATTGCAGAGAGTAACTATGTTTATAATAACTACGGTGTAGAGGGTTTTTATACCCACTCTCTTTTTAAATTTGATGCCCAGTTTGAACCCTATCTTAACAACTCTATCGAACTAGGAAGAAGCTTCGTTCAACCCAAATATTGGGGAAGCCGAGCCTTAGATTATCTATGGCAAGGGATAGGAGCCTATCTCTATCAAAATTCTCATATCAAATATATGTTTGGAGCAGTTAGTCTTAGTGGTTCTATGCCAAAAAGTGCTCAAGAGCTTATCATGCACTATTATGATAAATATTATGGAAACCATCATGAGCTACTTCATCCTAAAAATAGCTGTACTTTTACACAAAATGGACTTGATGATTTAGAGTTTATCTTCGATGGAAATAATGCACCAGATGATTTCAAAGTTTTGCGTGAACAGTTGAACTACTACGGCGTAACCGTTCCAACACTCTATAAACAATATGCTGATTTGTGCGAAGAGGGAGGTATCTCATTTATGGGCTACAATATTGACAAAGATTTTGGTAATTGTGTGGATAGTTTCATCTTGGTAGAGATTGATAAGATTAAAGAGATAAAGCGAAATAGATATATTAGAGATGGTTTCCTCTAACTAAAAGAACTACCCTCTTAGAGGGATTCTTCATTAACAAATTTCAAGTTTTAATAACGGTGTGTACTATTTAAGAGTTCGACAACATCTTATTGTTACCAAACTGTAAGCATTCTCTTACACTTTTGTTATAGTTTTTATGTAATATGTATTTATAAAAATAAGGGAGACCATATGACCAAGGCGATGAAAAACCGTTATCATGATTTACACCTAATAGAGATGGCAAAACATAGATTGATGTTAGAAGATTTTTTAGTTAAAAGGGTAAACCTTGATGTACGGGACAAAGAGGGACAAAATACACTCTATTGGGCAATTAAAAATAGAAGCCAACACAATGTGCAGTTGTTACTTAAATATGAAATTGATTTAATGGTCAAAGATAGTTTACATGCTATATTTCATGCCATATCTTCTAATGATACCGAAACATTTGTTTATCTTTTAGAGAATAAAATGATTAGCATAGACGTTAAAAACTCGATAGGAGAGACCCTTCTTATGAGAGCAATTCATGTGGAGTCTATCTCCATGGTACGTTATCTTATTAATCATGGTGCCAATCTATATTTATCTGATGACCATAACCATAAAGCTATAGACTATGCACACGCTTGTAAAAATAGAGATGTCTTTAATTTAGTTCATTATCGAATTTTATATGAGAAGTCTAAAGAGAAGTAAGAATTTTTTTAACAGGGCTAACCATCAAAATCACATCGTCGGAAACAGAGGGGGCAACTTCTCTTTTTCAGATGGTTTCACTTAGAATGTAAACACGGCGATTCAAATCAAAGGAGAAGCGAAGTTCTACACCTCCCTCTCCACAATATCTCTCAACTCCTCAAAAGATATAGACTCAATATTACTTTTATCATAAATCTCAACAAGATGAACTATCTTGTCCTCATCTATAAAATAGCTAATGACTCTAAACCCACCACTTTTTCCAATATTTCTACTAGAATTAGCCATTCGGATTTTGTACATGCCATGACCTAGAGAAGTACCTGCTGTTGGATTCTCTTTTAGCTCTTTTTCAAGCTTTTTTATATCATAAATTAGTTTTTTATTTTTCTTGTGAAGTTTTTTGAATCTTTTGCGAAAATTTTCAAGAAATCGAATCTCAATCATCTCCAAACTCTCTATATAAATCTTCAATAGGTCGAGAGTTCTCTAGTGCTGTACCATGTTTTATATCATGACATACTTTTGAAAAATTTGAGAGAATCTTCTCTTTTGTCTCTTCTTGTTCAATACTAAAGGATATATTGTTAAAATTAGCCAAAAAGATTTTAAATGCCTCTATTAGGTCTTGGTTGTTATCATCTATCTGTAGTGTAATTGTGGTCATGACAATCCTCTTGAATTTATATTTTTCTATTGTATCAAAATAAGATGAAAGTTTTTGAGTTATGATGTACCTCTTCCTAATTTCAAGGAAGAGAGTCAGGAATATTAGAAGCTATTCCCATTACGGTGAAAGTCACCAATTCTTCGACAGCTTTGGCTCTGTCCTAAATCACACGCTTTATTAAAAAATAAAATTGCTTTATCTTCATCTTTTGGAACCAATTTATTTGGCATTGCATAGAGTTCACCCAGCTTATAACAGCTAATACCATTATCATGTTGACAAGCACGATGAGCCACATCTATGTCTGATTTAAACTGTATGGTTTGAATTTTTTGATCAAGAACGTACCCAAGTTTTTTACAACTCTCGACATCATTAAGCTTACATGCTTTATCAAAAAACTGCTCTGCTTTAATTTTGTCCTTTGCCACACCCAGTGAACCTGTCTCATACATATTTCCTAGGTTATTACACCCCGAGGCTTCACCATATTGACACGCATCATTATAAAGAGAGATGGCTTCAAATAGATCCCGTCTAAGATGTATACCATGTGCATACATATAAGCTAGGTCATTACACCCTGCACCCACACCTTTATCACATACCTTTCTAAAGAGTTTGGTTGCCTTATATTTACTAGGACGCGTTCCCTCTCCATGATAATACATCGCACCTAAATTATAACACCCTTCAAGGTCTCCAAGATCACACGCTCTTTTGTAGTAACGCAAGGCGTAACCATTGTGTTTTTCAATCCCTTGCCCTGTATTATACAGATAAGCTAGATTATTACACCCTGTAGCATTGTCAAGATTACAAGCACGACCATAATAGATAAGAGCCTCTTCATAATCAACACGCTCGTCGCCTTTACCTAAATCATAAATTTGCCCCAAATCATTACATGCTTCTGCATCATTTAACTCACATGCTTTTTTATAAAAACTGATATATTTAGAATCTATCAATGTTGGCAGTGCATTGGTTGGAATTTTATCGCTTTGAATAGCAAATATAATTAACCCCAGCACCACAATAGTCGTGAATATTGCAGGTTTTGATCCCATTTTTACCATACTTTACTCCTTTTTAAATAGAAGGATAGCCCTTTTTTCTAAATGTGTCAAGAATTTACAAAACAATAAATAATATATTAAATATTTATTAATTAAATTATTTAATAAATAAATTTATGCTTAGAGCTTTTAATAATCTTATTTAACAACATTTATTGGAAACAAAACCCTTTTGAACAGCCTATAATACGGGCAGTTGAAAAACTTTTAAAAAAAAAATTATTTTTAAGAATACCACAATAAAACCACAATATCCATGTTATAATTGTTCTATGAAAAAAAGAATAATGAAGAAAATAATACTTTTATCATCTGTTGCATTTTTTGTTGCTTGCTCAAATACAACACCAGAACCGAAGAATCAACCAACAAAAAATTCATTATCTGTTTACAATATAATGGGCATTGAAAAATCAGAAAAAAAGGCATCTCCTCTTTTCGTACTCAAAGAGCAGAGTGACCAAAATTACTATAATTTTACAACAGAAGGTAGCAGTGACTATCAAGACAGCAACGATATTGAGATTATCTCTTATGGTTCCAACCCATCAAACCAGATAAATAGTTATGTCTCGAATGATGTTGAAATTATCTCTTATGGTTCGTATCAACCAATGATACAGAATTTACGTAACTCAAACAGTAAAAAATTAAAAAATGATATAGAGTGGAATGCCAAAAGCTTCTTAGGAACTCGTTATGTTTGGGGAGCGACGGGACCTAGAACTTTTGACTGTTCAGGATTTACCCAATGGGTCTATAGAGATGCAGGAATAACAATACCTCGTGTCTCTCGTGACCAAGCAAGGGTTGGTGCTTATGTTCGATATGAGAACTTAACTCGTGGAGATATGGTCTTTTTTGATACCAAAAAGCGTCGTACAGGTAAAGTGTGTCATGTGGGTATCTATCTAGGAAGTGGTAACTTTATTCATGCCAGTTCAAGTGCTAAAAAAGTGGTTATTTATAATTTTAATAAAAAATCATTTTACAAAGAACGATTTTTATGGGGAAGACGGGTTATTCCTCAAAACAGACAGTTCACCTCAATTTAAATATCAGGTCTTATCATGTAGGCTTGATACTGTTAAACGGTATCTATAGACATAGAATTTAAAAGATATAAGTATTGGGTTTTTCCTTTTTTTATCCAAAAAATCTATAGAGAGTTTAGCAGTATCAAGCCTATTTTGTAATGCCTAAACTATAAGTGCATTTGGCACTACCAATCTCGAAGACAACAGAGAATTTAACTTTTATAATAAATTTGGATTTTTCCCTTTTTTATCCAAATAAATTGTTAAGGTGGTTGGTAGTGCCAAATGTACCCCATATAATGTGAACATAAAAGAACATTTTTTAGACTCTTTCAACTAAAAAATAGAGTTATGTCTCTTTTTTCCTAGATTTTTCTGCTATACTTAAAATTAAAAAATTGAGATACTCGGTGGAAATTTTGAAAAACAGTCTATTTATTATTATAGCTATCCTCTTAGCTGTCGTTATTGAAGCGATGACCATGAGCTCTTTAAAAGAGTTCGACTCTATTAACCAATCTTTTGAACTCTTCAGCTCAAAAAACAAATCCTTTACACAAGATGTCTCTCTCTCTGAAATTATCTACAGTGAAAAAGTGACCAAAGGGTTAATGAAAATGATTGTAGATGACGAAGCCAATACTTTTAAAAGCATCTCAAACAAAGAGTTTATTCATGAAATTTATCAAAAAAATCACTATATTCCGTTATGGTTTAACAGTAAAGGGGTCAAAAGCGAGGCAGTAGAAGACTTTTTTAAAACCATTGGTTCAGATATAATTTTAGACGAAAATGGAAACATATTTAAACGTTATCAATACTTGAAATCAGCTTTTAACAAAGAGAATAATCGCACCATTGAAGAGGAGCTAAAACTTGATATTCAACTCTCTTCACTCTATAAATCTTATCTAAATTTTCATCTCTATGGCTCTATAAAATGGTGGGACTTCAAAAAAAAACTTAGATGGATGCGAAACCGAAAACTGGCAGCCGACTGGGTTGTTCATACCCCTAAATATAATGTTGTTGAACTAATGATGCACTATCCTCTTTCTCACATTGTTAAGGCCACTACGCCCAGTAGTTTTGGTTATAAAAGTATGCTTAGTGAGTTGAAACGACTAAAAAATATACAGAAGCAAGGGGGATGGGAAAAAATTCCCCACAGTAAACAGCTCCGTTATGGGAAATCAGGCACTGAAGTCAAACGACTTATTGATAGACTTAGAAGCTCTGGTGACTACACCTGCACCCCAAGTAATGGTGATAACCATTATGGTCCTTGTCTTAAAAAAGCCATTAAACGTTTTCAAAAACGTCATGGACTCCATAGCAATGGCAATCTAAACGGTAGTACACGAAAAAAGATGAACATCTCGGTAGAGTGGAAGATAAAAAAAGTATTGCTTAATCTTGACCGAATAAAACGTCTGCCCGATCAACCAGAAGACCGATATGTGATGGTTAATATCCCTGATTTTCGTCTCTATTATAAAGAACAAGGGGTTGAAAAACTCTCTATGCGTGTTATTGTGGGCGATAAAACCCACCACACCCCCATATTTAGCAGTGAAATCTCTTTTATTGTCTTAAATCCCTACTGGATTATCCCCGATAGCATTGTTAAACAAGAGATGATTCCCAATATCTTAAAAAATCCAAACTATCTTGCCGAACGAAACTACGAAGTTAGAACCTCATACAACACCAAACGAAGCCCCATTGATGCCACGAAAATTAATTGGGCAAAGGTACTACGACAAGGGCAAACCAAACGGTATAAATTTATGCAACCCCCAGGTCCTAAAAATGCGTTGGGAAAAATTAAATTTAAATTCCCCAATAAATTTGCTGTCTACTTGCATGATACCCCCAACAAGAAGCTCTTTAAAAAGGGGCAGAGAGCCTTTTCTCATGGATGTATACGTATAGCTGAACCTAATGCACTTTTGGCAATGTTTGCCCCCCATGAGAAATCGGTAAACTACAGTCGTTCTCAACGTATTTTAAAAGGGAAAAACAAGACTCAACTCAACCTCTCAACCCCTGTTCCTGTACATATTGTCTACCTTACGGCATGGATTAATAGTGATGGGTTACTACATTATCGTAACGATATTTACAATTATGATGGCAAACAGAAACGTGCCATATATTAAGTAACTAAAACCAGACTTTCTAAGTTAATTTTTTCCTATTTTTAACTATACTCTACACCATACAACCAAATAGGGAACTCCATGACCACCAAAAAAATACTATTATTTACTTTTTTTTCCTCAATATTTTTATATTCAGAACCAATCAGTCCCATTAATTCTTTTGATAAAAATCTTCTAAGCTTAGAAAAAAATGAGACTAAAAAAACTGTTAAAGAGAACAACCAAACAGAAGATACCAGCTCTAAAATTGACGAAATATCTATTAAATTAGAAAAAACACTCACTAGAAAGAGTGCTTTACTGCATGATATTCATCATAAAAAATTTATTAAACGTTTCTATCGACAAAACAACTATACACCACTATGGATTACTCAGAAGGGTTTAGAAAAAAGAGTATCTGAACTTTTTAAAGCCATAAATAGTGACATTACACTGGGTTCAAAAAGCCAAATTATTCAACAATACCAGCATATCGAGCAGTATATCAAAAATAAAAACAGTGAAAAAAATAAAATTCATATTGAACTCAAGCTCTCGGTACTCTATTTCGATTTTTTACAACATAGACTCTATGGAAGTATTAAATGGAGACAATTCGCTTCAAGACTTAAAAAGCTTAGAAAAAAAGGAGTCGGTGGTCATTGGATAAAGCATAAACCTCCCTATAGTCTCTCGGAACTGATGCTTAAACCTAATATTTTGGAAACTATGAATCAAATTACACCCAAATATTTTGGTTACAAAGGTCTATTAAAATCCCTTCAAAAACTCCAAACCATGGAGCTAAAAGGGGGTTGGGAGAAACTACCCATCTTTAAAAAATTAGAACTTGGAGACCAAGGGGTTAATGTTATTAGTCTAAGAAAGCGTCTTAAAATATCAGGTGACTTAAAAGAGTGTAAATTAACTGCTCAAAAACTTTTTGAAAAAGATACCATTGAAGAGACAGAAGACAGCATCAAGTTTCAACCCGATGCCACCTTTGATGTCTGCTTGGCAGATGCCGTCAAAAAGTTTCAACTGCGTCATGGTCTTACAACCGATGGCATTGTAGGAGTAGGTACTATTAAAGCACTCAATATAAGTGTTGAGGCTAAAATAGAGACGGTACTTCTTAATTTAGACCGTATTAAATGGTTGCCCCGTGAGTTAGATGAGCGTTATTTGGTGGTGAACATACCCGAATATATGCTTCACTACATGGAGAGTGGTCAAGACAAACAAAACATTAAAGTCATTGTTGGTGATACCCGACACCCTACCCCCATCTTTGGAGAGGAGATTTCGTATATTGTTCTAAACCCTTACTGGAAAATACCCGAAGGTATTGTACGCCGAGAGATTATTCCTGCCATGATTAGAAATCCCAACTATATCCGAAAACAGGGATTAGAAATTCGCACCACTTGGTACGAACGCTCACCCCGTGTCCACCCTCAAGATATTTATTGGGAACAGTATAGATATGGGGCTGTAAAGTTTCCCTACCGAATTATGCAAGCACCAGGCAAAAAAAATGCATTAGGAAAAATCAAGTTTAAATTTCCCAATAGGTTTGCTGTTTATCTACATGACACCCCAACACGACACCTATTTAAACGTGATAAACGTGCCTTTTCACACGGCTGTATTCGTGTTGACGAACCCACGACCTTGTTAAAAACTATTGCCTCGTTTAATAAAAGTATTAATCTAAAAAAAGCCATGAAAACACTCAAAGGAAAACGTAAAACACAACTGAATATCTCTAATAGAATTCATGTTCACATCATCTATTTAACCGCTGGATTTGACAACAATACAGCTGAACTTCAATTTAGAAACGATATTTATGGATACGATGCCATACAGAAAAAAGAGAAGCACTAAACAGGTGCCTCTTTGGCTATTCCTGAATCAAGACCATTCCCATATTTTTAATTTCATCTTGTTTTAGCATACTTTTTAGGTTTGAAATTGATACTTTTTTTGTATAATTTTCTCTAAGAACCACCAAATTAACATCACTAAATGGCAGAATATGCTTGGTGTCCGTAATGAGTCCAAAAGGGGTACTGTTAATTAAAATATACTCATATTGACCCTTGAGTTGATCAAGAAGTTTTGGCAAACGTGAAGAGATAATTAACTCTGAAGGATTAGAGGGAGCAATACCTACAGGAATCACATCTAAATTCTTGTGGTGTGTTGAATAGATAATATCCTCTAGCTTCTCTTCACCACGCAGATAACCACTGACCCCGATAAGAGGACCATTCAGATTAAAGAGTCGATGAAGCGTAGGTTTTCGCATCTCTAAATCAATAAGAATGGTCTTATAACCTGCTATCTGGAAAATAGCACCCATATTGGCAACCGTGGTACTTTTTCCCTCTCCTGCTGTTGTAGAACTAAATAAAATTATATTTGAGTCGTTCTTCTTTAGTGCAGAGATTTGCAAGTTGGTACGTAAAGCCCTATAACTCTCGGTAAATAAAGAGTCTGTTCGTTTATAGACCTCTAGCCCTATATTTGACTTTTTTAATAAAGGAATTTGACCATACAGGGGTAAATTTATCTGCTCGGTCAACTCTTCTATACTCTTTATACTGTTATTTAAACCATTACGAATAAATGCCAAGATTATCCCAGAGATTAGTCCTAAAATTATCGCAGAAATTAAAACAATCGGATAGTTAGGAGTAATGGGTGAAGGACTGCTATAGGCTTTATCTATTATCTTATAATCTGAAAGAGTCGCCGCTTTTATAATCTTATTCTCTGCCCGTTTTTCAAGTAAAAAATCATACATCTTAGAACTCACCTCATAAGCTCTTTTAATATTAATGAGTTTTCTCTCTTTAACAGGAAGTGTTTTAAGATTCTCTTCATAAGAGGATTTTAACTTCTTTAAAGAGAGACTTTTTTGAGAAATATGTTTACTTAAATTTTGAATATTCGATAAAATTTTACTTCTAATATTCACAATTTTATTGTTAACAATCTTCATTTCAGGGTGTTTATCTGTAAATTCAGCACTCAGTTCACTCTTTTTAAGCTCTGTTGATTGTAACACTTGAATCAATTCTAACGTTGGATTGTCATTGAGCTCCATTAATGAAGGAGCAATTGCATCAAGATTATAGTTCCCCTCCACAAAGTGAATAAGGTTTTGAATCAATCTCTGTTT
>DCAF01000035.1:11340-20293 GCA_002311915.1 Sulfurovum sp. UBA1140
GTAGTGGCTTGAACCGAGGGTTGAATTACCTTATTTGATACTCGATAGACCTCTAACTCTTTTTCTGACTTTTCCAACTTACGCTTCATGCTTACCAACTGCTCTTCAATAAACTCTAACACTTTATTGTTCTGCTCATTTTTATTATTAATACTCTCTTGAATAAAAATATCGGTGAGTGAATTAATGTACGAAATGGCTCTTTTTTGAATGTTGTCTTTATAGGCAATTTTGATAATAGAGACATCCTCTTCAAGTTGTGAAATACTTAAATTATTCTTGATAATGGTCTCATAGATATGTCGATTGTTTCCATGGATGACAAAATGAATGGGTCCTTTAATATTCGAGAGCTTCTCAACTTTAAATTTAAAATATTCGGTTGATACGGTCTCACGGTAGGCAAAGTTACCCTCTTTTTTAATTTTAGGAAGAGATTTTCTTAAAACTTTACTAACTATTTTCTCTTTAATAGAGTGTTTAAACTGAAGTTTATAACCATCTTTCTGAGGAAAGAGTATGAGCTTTTTACCTAAAAGGTTTTCATCTAAAATTTCTATATCGGTTATTTTAATGGGTAACAGATCATAGACTTCAAACTCTTTATATTTTTTGGTCACATAATACTGAACTTGAAAATCGGTTTTATCCCGTTCGAGTGCCTGATTGTTCATATAAAATGTTTTTAAAAGGGTTATATCCTCTTTGATATCTACAGCATCTGAACCTGTAATTGTTTTTAAAATCAGATCTTTATCTTTCGATTCAGCATTGGTTTTAACTTTAATTATGGCATAAGAGTTATAGATTCGTGGCTGAAAATAGAGTAAAACCACTGCTAAAAGTGCTGAAAAAAGCGTAATTAAGAGTATAGACCATCGGTATCTCGCAATGGTTTGAAAAACCTCTTTAATATTAATTTCACTCCTGTTCTCTGCAAGATATCGGTTCTCATCACTATATGAACGCATTGATACTCCTATCTACTATTTATTAAAGTATATTGATAACTTTTTAATAGTATTATTTTATCAAGTTTTCAATAAAAGTATGTTGTAAATTAATATTAAATGTTAACTTCTTTAGCGATTCGCAATACTTTTAGCCCAAGACTCCATCGTGGCATTGGCTTCTGGATTGGGTGCTTCTAAAAAACTAATTACAAAATCGTCAACTCGTTCCACCACACCAATAGATCGTGGTCGTACTGCTAAAATATTTGCTTTTAGTAGTTTTTTTCCAAAACAGCAGATAATATTTTGTGCATCTAAAATATCTACAGCAATCTCACCATCGAGCAGTTGTTGCGTATGTGCATAGTGGTCAAAAGTAGCAATATATGTAGCAACAGGATGTGCCTCTATCTTCTCTTGCAGATAAGAAATAATCTCATCGGTGGTATCAAAGGTTGTCTCTGTTTTTTTAATATCCAGCTCAAATACAGGATATTTTTCCATAACAATGGTCTGTCTCATTTTTCTATCTCTCTTTCTTAATAAATATTTAAATTAAATATGGAAACGGAGAGTTTACTCCCGAACAACGGAGGTAGAGCCTTCCGATTTCAAATCTTTCTTAGATTCCTGCTACTCTAGGAATTTTTCCTAGTTTAGAGTTCTTACAATACCAACCCCACCCTTTTTTCATCCAGTGACCAATAATTGGCAAGGGTATCATCTTGGCACTGCTATCACTTCGATAGACAAACGCTGCACCATCACCTGTATCCATGAGGCACAAAATATTAAGGTGTTCCATGTAGCTCTGTTTTGAGTTTATTTTTTGAATGTGTTGAAAGATATTATAAGCAACATTTTTTGCCATCACTTCAGCCACATGTCCCTGTTTGGCTCTCCACTCTGGTCCCATTAATGAAGCAGAATCACCAATCGCATAAACACCCTCGAACCCTTCTATCTCATTATACTCATTGGTCACTACAAATCCTGCATCGCTTAGTGGTAAATCAGAATCTTCTATTACAGAATGACCTTTTCCTGCCGAAATAAACATAATCAAATCAGATTCTAACTTTGTTCCATCTTCAAATTTAATGCCATCCGATTCAAACTCTACAATTTTAGAACCAACTTTTTTATTAATATTGGTCATCTTAAACATCTTGTCCATCATCACCAATGCTTTGGGTCCCATCTTCTGACCAGGTTTTGCCATGGGTGCAAAGAAGGTCAACTCAAATTTGTCTCGAATCCCTTTACGTTTTAACATCGTATTCACATTAAAAAGCACTTCAAAAGCAGGTCCCCCACGAACGGCTGAAGTGTCATGAGGGTTTCCACCAAAGCCCATGGCAATTTTTCCTGAACCTTTGGCAATCAAAGCATCCAGTTTGACCTTTAACTCCTCTGCCTCTTCAGGTTTACCACAAATCGAAAGGCTATTTTCGATTCCTTTAGCTTTCATTTTATCTTGTCCCATTGCCACCACAAGATAATCAAAATCATTCAAACAACGACCACTTTTCAGAGTTACTATCTTTTCTTTGGCTTCAATAAGAACTACAGGGTCTACAATCAATTTAAACCCATGCTTCTCTGCCAACTCATATAAAGGTACAGAGATGTCACTTTTAGTAACCCCTCCTGTTGGAATCCAAATAGAAGTAGGATAGATATAAAAGTAATCACGGTCACTCACAAGTGTGGTATCCAACCCCTGTTTTCGTAGATAAATAGCCGTTTCAAGACCAGCAAAACCACCACCCAACACTAAAATACGCTTCATAATAATTTCTCCTCATTAATAATTTCATATTATAATCGGCATAATAATACATTATTTTTCTGTAAAAGAGATTAATCTTATTTGATTCGACTATTCAGAAAAAAACTGGATTAAAAGGTGATAAATTTTTTCTATTTTCAGCATATTAATGTTAAAATTAAAACAAGTTGTTATAAACACTAAAGGGTACTTGATGTATAAAAAAATCAAAAGTCAACAGACAAAGAAACGATTCATAAACTTGGGGATGTATTTACAAACTATCCTATTAATGAGTTTTATAACAATATCTCTATTAAAGCCTTGGCTAAAGTATCAGAGAAACCAAGTGAGTCGATGGGCATTGGATTGGGGTACACGGTTTTTGATGGTATCGAAATCTTTATTGCTCAAGTCTGGACACAAAATAATAAAAATGTAAAAAGAAGCAGTTTGGGTCATACACCAACCATCACCTATGGTGTTAGTTTTAATCTAAACAGAGGATTGGAGTGGATTCAAAATTCACTCCAAGAGTAACTATTTTTTAGATTTACTTGTATTAGTATCAGAAAAATCTTTAAGCTCTAGCTTTGCCTCTTCTTTTAATTTTTTAACGGTATCATCCATAAAGGTATTGAATCGTTCTTTGTTCAAAGCCAAAATAATCATCTCTTTAACCTCATCTAGTTTTTGAGTAGAGGCTTCTTTTCTACCTTCAAGATAGATAACATGATAACCAAATTGAGTCTTAACAGCCTCTTGAGTAAATTCACCTTTTTTAAGCTTATCTGCTGCTGCACTAAACTCTGGTACCATTCTATCTAAACCAAACCAACCTAAATCTCCACCATTTTTTCCAGAAGGTCCTATTGACTTCTCTTTGGCAAGTTTAATAAAAGTCTCTTCTGTATTGTTAGTATCGCCAAGTGTTTTGATTATCTCTTTAGCTGTATCCTCTTTCTCTACAAGAATATGTCTTGCTTGTAATTGAGCAGGTTTGCTGTACTTCTCTTTGTTTTTCTCGTAGTAGGCTTTAATGTCTTCATCTTTTACACCATCTTTTATTTTTTTGGCCTCTTGCTCCATCCAAATATTCAAAACCAACTCTTTGGTTAAAAGTTCTAATTTCTTTTTATACTCATCTGTTTTCTTAAGATCAAACTTCATGGCATTCTGAGAAAGTAACTTTCGAGTAACCACCATCTCAACAACCTGCTTTTTCATATCATTAGGCAGTGTAGAGAAGTTCATCCCTGCTTGTCCAAGAGTCTGAGATACTTCATCGTGTGTTATCTCTTCACCATTAACCGTTCCATAACTCGTCTCTGCACTACAAACTGTTACCAACATCAATGAAGTCAATACCAATTTAATACTATTTTTAATCATTTCTATCCTTTTATTTTTATTATATTTAAGAAAAGTAAATCAACCATTAACAACAGGTTAACATACACCCAAATCAACTGGCTTATACTCAACATCCATTAATGCACACGCTCGTCTCATAACACCTTCATTGGTAAACCCAAATTTCTCAAAAAGCAGGTGAGCAGGAGCAGAAGCACCAAAGGTCTCCATACAAAGAACATCATCAGCGTATCGGTAATACTCAGTAGCTGTTGCAGCTTCAACTGCTAAAACTTTTGTATCTTTGCTTACAACTCTTGCTCTATAGTCAGTATCCTGCTCATTAAACAGATCAAGACAAGGAACAGAGACCACATTCGCTCGAATACCTAAAACTTCTAAGTGACACGCTGCTTGAAGACAAAGCATAAGTTCACTACCACTTGCCATTAAAGTAAAATTTGCATTCTCACGCTCTTTAACAATATACGCCCCATTAGAGACTTCACCAAAATCTCTTGTTGGCTTTAAAGTTTTAAGTTTTTGACGACTGAGTACAAAGCCATGAGGAGCATTCATACTAAGTGCTGTTTTCCAAGCTTCCACGTTCTCTGTGGCATCTGCAGGTCTCCAAACATAAAAGTTTGGCAACGCTCTAAACTGACTCAACTGCTCAATTGGCTCATGAGTTGGTCCATCTTCACCCACACCAATACTGTCATGTGTCCAGATAAAGAAGTTTTGGATACTTGTCAACGCAGCAATTCTAGCACTTGGTTTCAAGTAATCCGAGAAAACAAAGAAAGTGGCATTGAATGGGATAATCGTTCCATAAAGAGCCATCGCATTGGTAATCGCTGCCATAGAATGCTCACGAATACCAAAGTGCATGTTTTTCCCTTTAGGAAATTCGCCCATATCGGCTAAATTTGTCTTATTTGATGGTGCTAAGTCAGCTGAACCACCAACAAAACTTGGAATCGCTTTGGCAATGGCATTTAAAATTTTACCATTACTATCTCTAGTTGCCACGGCTCCACTATCACTAAAATCAGGGAACTCAATGGCTGAAAAATCAGGATTTAATAACCTATTCATCGCTTCATTCTGCTCAATCAGTGGAGCCTCTTTATGTCGATGAATCCACTCTTTTTCATAAAGTTCACCATTATCAATCGCACATCTAAATCGCACCATTACATCTTCAGGAATATGAAACTTCTTATCAGCAGGAAAACCCTCTTTAGTTTTAGATTCAGCAATAATTGTATCACCGAGTGGAGAACCATGGGTACTTGCAGAACCCTCTAGCTCACCTGCACCTTTACCGATAATCGTATTGGCAATAATAATGGTTGGCTTGGTTGCTGTTTTTACTTCATTTAAGGCTTTATCAATATCATCATAACAGTGACCATTGATTTTTTTAACATCCCACCCTTGAGCCTCAAATCGTTTGGCAACATCTTCACTCCAAGCGATACTGATATCACCCTCGATGGTAATTGCATTACTATCATAAATAAGTACCATATTATCAAGCCCTAAATGACCAGCTACTGAACAGGCTTCATACGAAATACCCTCTTGCAGGTCCCCATCTCCACAAAGACAATAAACTTTATGGTCAATAAGCTCACAAGTTTCAGAATTAACTTGATTCCCTGTATATTTCGCAGCCATTGCAAAACCTACTGCATTGGCAATCCCTTGTCCCAATGGACCAGTTGTTATCTCAACACCATCAGTATGACCATATTCTGGATGCCCAGGTGTTTTAGAGTCAAGCTGTCTAAACGCTTTTAAATCATCTAAAGATAAATCATATCCCCAAAGATGTAGAAGTGAATAGATAAGTGATGAACCATGACCACCAGAGAAAACCAATCTGTCTCTATTTAACCATTTAGGATTCTTAGGATTATGCTTAAGGTGTTCGCTCAATACAACAGCAATGTCAGCCAGACCCATTGGAGCCCCTGGATGTCCTGAATTTGCCTCTTGTACCATATCTGCTGCTAAAAATCTAATGGTGTTTGCCATCTTCTTACGCATACTGTTTTGCTCTGTCATTCCCATTTAATAGTTCCTTTATCTGTAATTAAAATTTTATCTATGTCTATAGAGATATTGCTCTATAATTGGATTTAAAACCTTTTGGAGAGATTTATCAAAAGATTTAAATCTACCTTCAAGATTATTTGCCAATACTTCAGCCTCTTCTATGCTCTTATCTAACCCTATAATATTCACAAAAGAGTTTTTATCTCCATCATTACCTGTCGTTTTTCCTGCTTCTTCATCACTCTGTGTCTCATCTATAATATCATCTTGAATTTGAAACAACAGACCTAAATCAAGACCAAAATGGTAAAGCTCATCTTGTTTTTTCTTCTCTAATCCTACAATAATAGCCCCCATAAGAAGTGAAGTTGCAATAAGTTTGGCTGTTTTATTGGTATGTAAAATCTTAACCTGCTCAAGGGTTAAAAGTTGGTTTTCAAAATGTAAATCAATGGCTTGTCCTAAAACCATTCCATAGGTTCCCCCGTCACGAGCCAACAGTTCAACCAATTTAATTTTAATATCATCTCGCAGAGGAGCTTTTGATATATGATAAAAAGCTTCACTGTTGAGTGCATCACCTGCCAAAATAGCCGTTGCTTCATCATAAGTAGTATGTAGTGTTGGAAAACCACGACGTAAATCAGCATTGTCCATCGAGGGTAAATCATCATGAATCAATGAGTAAGTATGTAAAAACTCTATCGCTAAAGCAGGAGCCAATGCACCTTCATATAAGAGGGGTTCATAAGCGTCAACAACTGATAGCAATAACATAGGACGAAATCGCTTACCACCTGCAAGCAACATCTCTGATAAAGCATTATTATAATGAGGATGAAAGCTCTCTACTACTGGTAAATTAGCTTTGAGATAAGCTTCAAATCTTTGCATATGTGCCATCCATATTCAGGTTTATTTTTGGCAATATTATATCAGCAATAGACTAAATTATGCCATAAAGTTAAAAAATGTGTTATTTTTATAAAAAGGTTAAATAAGAGATAAATAAAAAAAGAGGGGTGAGGATGAAATTTTTCATCCTTGAAGCAATAAAATTATACTGCTGTTACGTTTTCAGCTTGTGGACCTTTTTGACCTTCACCGATTTCAAATGTTACAGCTTGACCATCTGCAAGAGAAACTCTACCACCACTTGGGTTGTTTACTTGTCTGAAGTGAACAAATACATCTGCTCCTCCACTTGCTTGCTCAATAAATCCATAACCTTTTTCATCGTTGAACCATTTTACAGTTCCATTAACTAATTCTGCCATTGTCGTACCTTTTGTAAATATATAACTTCTCTGAAAAAATCAATTTTCAAATAAAGTCGAATCCAAATAAAGAAGAAATATATTTCTACACTCATCTTTCATCTAGGTTATTATAGCTAGATTAATTTAAATATAATAAATGATTGGAGTAATTTATCACTATTTTTTAAAAATTACTCCATTCAATAACTATTTTATTAAAATGTGATAAAATTATTCATTATTAACTATTCATTTACTTTATGAAAAACAATACCCTTCTAATTTCTCTCTGGCTATTTTCATATAAATATTAGAGCAAAACAAGTATAATCATCAAAAAATTAGATTATAGAGGTTATACATGCCAACACAAATTAATTTAGAAGCATCATGGTTATCTTCTCTTCAAGAAGAGTTTAGTAAATCTTATATGCAATCACTTAAAAGTTTTTTACTTCAAGAGAAAGAGACAAATCATCAAATTCTTCCTAAAGCTTCACTCTGGTTTAATGCCTTAAATTCAACCCCACTAGAAAAAGTAAAGGTAGTTATTCTAGGACAAGACCCCTACCCTACAGTGGGTCATGCACATGGACTCTGCTTCTCGGTATTGCCAAATGTAAAACCTCTACCAAAATCACTGTTAAATATAAATAAAGAGTTATATACCGATTTAGGAATAGATAATAGTCATAGTGGATATTTACAGCCATGGGCTAAACAAGGAGTTATACTTCTAAATGCTGTACTCACAGTAGAAGCAGGAAAATCGAATTCTCACCAAAACAGAGGTTGGGAAGTTTTTACAGATAAAATTATAGAAATTATTAACCAAAAGTGCCAAAATGTTGTTTTTATTCTTTGGGGAAGCTACGCACAAAAAAAAGGCGTATCAATAGATAGTAGAAAACATTTAATTATAAAAAGTCCTCATCCTTCACCTCTTTCTGCCTATCGTGGTTTCTTTGGAAGTAGACCATTCTCTCGAACCAATCAATATTTAGAATCTGTAGGAAAAGTAGCAATTAACTGGAAATTAAAATAGATACCCATCACTGATGGGTAAAATATAAAAAAAGTATTATTTTTCTTCTTTCTTTTCAGAAGTTTTCTTACTATTGTCTTTTTTCTTGTTACTCTCAGTAGACTTTTTAGAGGTATCTTTGTTATTACTCTCTTTCTTGGTAGAAGGTTTAGTTGTCTTTGTGGATTTTTTTCCACCACACTTAACATTCTTTTCACCTTTTTTTACAGCAGCAACAACAACTTTACCAAAACCTTTAATCCCTAATAAATCATCAGCAGTTTTCAACTTGTTTGACTTTCTATACTTAATAATATCATCAGCTTTTTTAGCACCAATACCCTTAATACACATTAACTCATCTTTTGATGCAGTTTGTAAGTTTATAGCTGAAAATAGAAATGAAACACTAAGAGCCATCAAAAATAAAATTTTCTTCATACAATTCCTTGTTGGTTTTATTGAACTTTAATAAATAAAATTCTGCACATCAGTATAATAAAAATAAGTGTAAAAATCGTGAAAAAAG
>DCAF01000057.1:0-1114 GCA_002311915.1 Sulfurovum sp. UBA1140
CTGCATACTCTCCGATTATCTCTAGTTTATAAGTATGTTTTTTAGGTTCTGTATTTTGGAAGAGTAGTACAAAGTTATTTTCAACTTTATTACCCTCTTTAACTTTATAGAGTTGGGTTGTTTTATTGACATTAAGGAGCATATACTCTTTTTTACTTCCCATAACAAAAAGCATAAAGAAGATGGCAATTAATGCACCAGCATACATATAGGTTTTTCCACGCCACATCTGGGTTGGTTTACCTTCAACAACCTCATTGAGACTACTCCATTGTACCAGTGACTCTTTGCCAAGTTTTCCCATAACTTTAGTACACGCATCAACACACTCTAAACAGTTAATACACTCTAATTGTGTACCTTTTCTAATGTCTATGTGCGTAGGACAAACAGTTACACAACTTTGACATGCTGTACAGTCATACTGCTCTTTGTCTAAATCTTTTTGTTTAAATACAATCTGCTCTCTCTCTTCATTATAAATATCTCCACCTCTTTTAGTGCTGTAGATAGCTTGAAGTGTATCTGCATCGTAAAGAACCGATTGAACTCTTGAGTAAGGACAGACATAGATACACCAGTCTTCTTTTAGGAAAATAATATCATATACTAGGAATGCAGTCGTACCTAGCCAGAAACCAAGAACAATGGTATGTTCCATAGGGTTACTCATGTAGGTAAAAAAGTCAGATGGTGGAATAAAGAACCATAGGAAGTTAGCAGAAGCTAAGAGTGATAGTAGTGTCCAAAGAAGAATAGCTATAATTCTTTTTCCAGCATTTTTCTTATAGTCAGGCTCTTTTTGTTTATTATTGATACGTTTTCTAAGACCAAGAATTTTTGTTTCAATTAAGTCTCTATAGATAACTCTAAAGATGGTTTGAGGACAAGCCCAACCACAAAATGCACGACCTCCTACAGATGTAAGTGCAAAAATACCAATAAATCCTAACATCAATAGAAATGGCATCATATACAACTCTTGCATATCAAAAGCTGTCCCCATTAGATGTAACTGTTTTTTATCAAAGGATAACAGGAAAATATGATTTCCACCAAAAGTAATAAATGGTATAATTAAAGAGACAACAGTTGCTGCAATAAATCCATAATA
>DCAF01000057.1:1303-4389 GCA_002311915.1 Sulfurovum sp. UBA1140
TGTCAAGGGGTTTATCATCTGCTCAAAGATGATGGATTGGATAGCTTTTATGAGAAGATGGGAAACAGCACCATTGCCCCACCTTTAGCCATTGATAACGATAGTTCTAGTTTTGATATGGAGAGTTTTAAACAGAGATATATTAAAACCACAGTCGATGGATTTAGTTCGGTTGATTTGGTAATGGAGGGAATCCATTGTGCTGCGTGTATTTGGCTNNTATTTTTGTTGCAATGGGTGTCAAGGTGTTTATCATTTATTAATAGATGATGGTTTAAATAGTTTTTATGAGAAGATGGGAAACTCTACCATCGCTCCTCCTTTGCAAGTAGAGAGTGATAGTAGCAGTTTTGATATGGAGAGTTTTAAGCAACGTTATATTAAGACCACAGTTGATGGTTTCTCTTCAGTTGATTTGGTGATAGAGGGGATTCACTGTGCTGCGTGTATTTGGCTAAATGAAAAAGTTTTGGCTGACAAAGAGGGGATAGTTGATGCCTCTATAAACTTTACAAATAACAAAGCTAAAATAGTTTGGGATGAAGATACCATAGCACTTTCTAATATTATAGATATTATTCGTAGTATTGGATATAACGCTTACCCTTATGATAGAAGTAAAGAAGACATTAAAGCTACAGAAAACAAAAGAGACTATTTTATGCGAATGGCTATAGCTATTTTTGCTAGTATGAATGTCATGATGATTGGTATTGCAAAGTATGCTGGTTTCTTTACAGGAATGAAAGAGGAGACTTTGCAGCTTGTACATATTGCAGAGTTTATTTTTGCTACACCTGTTCTTTTTTATAGTGGTTGGATTTTCTTTAAAGGTGCCTACTTTGGTCTGAAAAACAAAATAGTCAATATGGATTTATTGGTCTCATCTGGTGCAACTCTTACTTATATTTATTCTTTATACGTGCTATTTGGTGGAGCAGGGCATAGCTATTTTGATTCTGTAACGATGATTATTACTTTTGTTTTGGTGGGTAAATACTTAGAAGTTATTGGTAAAAAAAACGCTGTAGATACCATGGATAAGATTCGTTCACAAGTTCCTCATGAAGCGACCATTGTAGAAGATGGTGTTAAACGTGTTGTTCCTCTTGATACCATAGAAGTAGGGCATATACTAGAAGTTAAAACAGGTGAGAAAGCTACTGTTGATGGTCTACTTATTGGGTCTGCTGGAACCTTTGATGAGAGTTCTTTAAGTGGAGAGTCACTTCCTGTTGAAAAAGAAGCAGGAGATATTATATATAGTGGAACAATTAACTCTGGACAGGTTATTCGCTACACTGCTACTAAAAACTATGCTAACTCAACACTAAACAGTATGGTAACTTTGTTAGAAGATGCTTTGGCTTCAAAACCAGCAATAGAAGACACCACCAATGAACTTTCTAAGTACTTTTCTGTAACTATTTTACTTTTAGCCTTAGCAACTTTTGCAGGTTGGTATTGGGTAGGTGGTAACTTTGAAAAAGCATTAATAGTCTCTATCTCTGTTATTGTTATTGCTTGTCCTTGTGCTTTGGCATTGGCAACACCTATCGCTTCACTTATAGGAATCTCTTGGGCTGCTGAGAAAGGTTTACTCTTTAAAGAGGCAAAGTTTATAGAGACCTTTTCCAAAGTAGATACTATTGTTCTTGATAAAACAGGAACCATTACTGAGGGGAAGTTAACGGTTCGTAGCGTGGGTATTCCTACCCACGAAGCATATACAAAAGAAGAGTTAATTTCAATGCTCTATGCTCTAAGTGATAGCTCAACTCACCCTGTAAGTTTAGCAGTTAAAAAGTACTTAGAAAAAGAGTATAGAGATATTAAAATAGTTGAATTAGAAAATATAGAACAAGTTCAAGGAAAAGGGCTTCAAGCCAATTATAGTAATAAAGTACTTTTAGGAGGAAATTCTAAATTACTAGAAGAAGAGAATATAAAAATTGATTTAGATAGTGACTATACACTTTACCACTTTGCTGTAGATGGAAAACTCATTTGTACTTTTGAGCTAGAAGATGCTCTTAAAGAGGGAGCTAAAGAGCTTATATCTTACTTGAATAGTATAGATGTAGCTGTAGTGATGGCAACAGGTGACCATGAAAAAGTCGCTAGTAGGATTGCTAACGAGGTTGGTATAAGAAACTTTAAATCGGCACTCTCTCCTGTAGATAAAGCAGACTATATTGACTCTCTCACTAAAGAAGGAAAAAGAGTAGTAATGGTGGGTGATGGTATTAATGATGCTCTTGCTCTTTCTAAAGCAGATGTAGCCATAGCAATGGGTAATGGAGCAGATGTTGCATTGGCTGTGAGTGATGTAGTGATTTTAAACGATTCACTAAAAGCAATAGAGGATAGTTTTGTAATATCACGACGAACCTTTAAGTTTATAAAGCAAAATTTAGCACTTTCACTTATTTATAATGTTATAACCATACCAGTTGCGATGGCAGGGTATGTTATACCATTAGTAGCTGCTTTATCTATGAGTTTAAGTTCATTGATGGTAGTGGGGAACTCTATGAGAATTAAATTGAAGGAAAAAAATTGAACAACATATTAATATTGGAACTGACAGTAGGAATAATAGTTAGCTTTACACTTTTAGGTATTTTTATCTGGGCTGCTAAAGGTGGACAGTTTGATGATAGTAAGAAAATGATGGATGGTCTACTTTTTGATAGTGAAGAAGACCTGCAAAGTGCTTATGAAAAAGAGCAGAAGGTTAAAGCTATGAAAGAGAAGAAAGAGAAAGCTATTAAAGAAGAAAAAGATGCTATTAAGAAGTAGCAATGCTATAACCCAAACCTGAACTGTTAATGATTAATGTTTTGGAGGTTTTTACTCGTAGTCTCCTTATAAAGGTTCGTAGTCTCTCATCAGAGACCTCTTCATTCCAAATTACTCTTTTTATAATGTTATTACTTGCCATATACTCTTTTTGTTCTAGTAGAAAAGTAAGTAAATCTGTCTCTCTTTTTGTTAATATTATAGTAGACTTTTTCATCAAGTATGGGTGTGATAGTAGTATTTAGATAAAAATCAGAACCATCTTTTGCTCGATTTTTTACAGT
>DCAF01000057.1:4562-5817 GCA_002311915.1 Sulfurovum sp. UBA1140
TTGAGTATGATTACTCGGTAGTTAAACTGTTTACGTTTGCTACAATTTTGTTTGGTATCATCGGTATGCTAGTAGGTGTAATACTGGCTTTTCAACTCGCGTTTCCAGAGCTAAGTAACTTGGCAGGGGAGTACGGTACATTTGGAAGGCTTAGACCAATACACACAAATGGCGTAGCATTTGGTTTTACCGTTGGTGGTATTTTAGCAACATGGTACTATGTTGGACAGAGAACATTAAAGATGTCTCTTAACGAGTCACCATTTTTAATGATGGTTGCAAAACTGAACTTTTGGCTTTATTTCATAACTATATTGTTAGCAGTTGTAACACTTACTTTAGGTATTTCAACTTCTAAAGAGTATGCACAGTTGGAGTGGCCACTTGATATACTCGTCGTAGTATGGTGGGTTCTTTGGGGTGTGGCAATGTTTGGTATGATTGGTATGAGACGAGAGAGAAGCATTTATGTTTCTGTTTGGTATTATATGTCTTCATGGTTAGCAGTTGCAATGCTTTACTTGTTTAACAACATGGAAGTTCCTACATTCTTGTTTGCTGGTGATGCTCCAAGTTCTATTATGCACTCTATCTCTATGTATGCAGGAACAAATGATGCACTAGTACAGTGGTGGTATGGACATAATGCAGTTGCATTTGTATTTACAACACCAATTATTGGTATGATTTATTACTTCCTTCCAAAAGAGTCTGGACAAAATGTATTCTCATATAAATTGTCAGTTCTTGCGTTTTGGGGATTAATGTTTGTTTACCTTTGGGCTGGTGGTCACCACTTGATCTACTCAACTGTTCCAGATTGGATGCAAACAATGGCGTCTGCTATGTCAATAGTCCTTATTTTACCATCTTGGGGTTCAGCGATTAACATGCTTTTAACCATGAAGGGTGAGTGGCAACAGCTTCAAACTTCTCCATTGATTAAGTTTATGATTATGGCTTCAACATTCTATATGTTAAGTACTATTGAAGGTCCTATTCAAGCTATTAAATCAGTTAATGCTATTGCTCACTTTACAGATTGGATTCCTGGTCACGTTCATGATGGTACTCTTGGTTGGGTTGGATTCATGATTATGGCTTCACTTTTCCATATGGCTCCAAGAATGTACAAAAGAGAAATCTACTCTAAGAGTTTGATGGAGACACAATTCTGGATTCAGACAGTAGGTATTGTTCTATACTTTACTTCTATGTGGATTGCAGGTATTACACAAGGTATGATGTGGAGAGC
>DCAF01000057.1:5963-6542 GCA_002311915.1 Sulfurovum sp. UBA1140
ATGTACAAAACTGCAACAGCAGGTAGAGTGCTTGATAAAGAGCCAGCAAATGCATCGCCTATGGCGTCTTAAGAGAAGGAGATAAATTATGTTTCATTGGTTAGAACAGAGACCGTTTTTCTTTGCAGTCGTATTATTTTTGACAATCGCATTTGCAGGAGCTATAGAAGCACTTCCTGATTTTGCTAAGTCTTCACAGCCGACAGTTGGGACAAAACCTTATACAACACTACAGTTAGCTGGAAGACAAGTATATATTAAAGAGAATTGTCTCTCTTGTCACTCACAGTTGATTCGTCCATTTAAGTCTGAAACAGACAGATATGGTATGTATTCACTAAGTGGAGAGTATGCTTATGATAGACCGTTCCTTTGGGGTTCTAAAAGAACTGGTCCAGACTTGATGAGAATTGGTAACTACAGAACAACAGATTGGCATGAAAACCATATGATGAAGCCATCATCAGTTGTACCTGGTTCAATTATGCCTTCATATGCTCATCAGTTTACAAACAAAGCAGACCTTGCAACAGCGTATGCTAATGCAAATACGCAAAAGCAAGTTTTTGGTGTTCCATA
>DCAF01000057.1:6721-7031 GCA_002311915.1 Sulfurovum sp. UBA1140
TGTGGAAAAAGAGACATTAATGACAATAGCAGGTTACGGGAAGTTTTTTATTATTCTTTTTGTGTTTATAATTTTTTATAGCTATGCGTATTCTATCTATAAGAGACAAAAGACAGGTGAAAGAGATTTTGAAAAGTACTCTAACTTAGTACATGATGATTCTTTGGACGCAGCTCCTCTTGAAAAAAGAGAAAGAAAATAAAAAACGATTAGGAGGAAATAGTATATGAAATCTATGGTAATAGGTGGTATTATTCTCGTCGTAGCAATAATGGCAGGAACTTGGTTTGTAGCTGGTGATGCTTTTGCT
>DCAF01000057.1:7157-8118 GCA_002311915.1 Sulfurovum sp. UBA1140
TGAAATACATCAATCAAATTAAAAACGATACAGCAACGGGTGAACTTGCTGAAGAAAATTGGGATGGAATTGGTGAGTATACCAATCCAATCCCTTCAGGATGGGGTTTACTCTTCATCGGTACGATTATTTGGATGTTATGGTACTTCTTTGTTGCTTATCCAACAAATCAGTTCTCAAAAATTGGACAGTACAATGAAGAAGTTCTTGAGTACAATGATAAGTTCAAAGCACAATGGGAAAACCCAAGTGAAGATACACTTAAAGGTATGGGTGAGTCTGTATTCTTGGTACAGTGTGCTCCATGTCATGGTGTTGACGCTGAAGGTATTGCAGGTAAAGCTCAGGATTTGACGCATAGAATGAGCAAAGAACAAGTTTTAGCTGTAATTAAAAATGGTTCGCAAGGACTTGGTTATCCAATGGGAGCTATGCCTCCAATGATGGCTAGTGGAGCAGATGCTGAAGCGATTGCAACCTATGTTGCAGGTGGTTTAAAAGGTGAAGCTCCTGCTTCATTTGCTGTATGTTCTTCATGTCATGGACCAGATGGTAAAGGTATGGGTGGAATGGCTCCAAACCTTGTAGAGTATGACGATGTATTAATAAGTAAAGTATTAGAACATGGTAAAAAATCATCTATTGGTGAGATGCCAAGCTTTAAAGATCGTCTAAATGAGACTCAAGCTAAAGCGTTGATAGTGTTCCTTAACTCAATTAAAGCAGGAGAATAAGATGGCAGGAAATACACAAATCGATCCAAAAACAGAAGGAGGACTTTTTAGTCTTCTTCATGGAATTACGGGTATGCTTGTTGCAACAACGTTGTTATTGAGTATTTTAGGTGTTTTAACTTATTTTGCTATTGTAGTACAACAGGAAAATGCAACCAACTTCTATACCATTAATCAAGACTTAGATGGCTTGAAAATGAATAGTCCAGAAAACCACAAAATGTGGA
>DCAF01000057.1:8207-13400 GCA_002311915.1 Sulfurovum sp. UBA1140
CCAACCAGAGTATTTGTTGGTTAGATGAAAAGTTTTTTTAAAAATACAGGAGTGCTTTTTGCACTCCTTCTCACCTCTACAGCTTTTATTGCAGCTGATACAAACACAAGCGTTCCTCAAAAAATAAATATTGATTCTAGGTTTATCTTAGAGGGTAAAAAAAGTATTGACCCAAGAGCTATTGAAAAAATAGATACAATGGGAAGTGAACTTTTTGTAAAAACAGGCGTTAACGTCTATATTTATGCAGTTGAGCGTTATGCCAATAAAAAGCATGATGATACCAAAAGCAAAATGGCATTTATAAAAAGTTTTGAAAGTAATATCACTAAGGATTTAAAAGACCCTTTTGTTCTTTTAAGTCTATCTGTTGAAGATATGCACATCAATATTCGATATAGCGAAGAGTTGGCATCAGCTATTGATAGAGATTCTATACTTGATGTCAATATTATTCCTGTACTTATCTCTAAAGATAAAAACTCTCTTTATGCTAAGTTGTCGGCAGCTTTACTTAATGGATATGCTGCCATTACAGATTCAGTTGCAGAGAGCAGAGGTTTAGAGCTTGATTCTAGTATTGGTAGTGAAGGAACAACTTTTGCAGCCATCTGGAGAGTTTTTATGTACACCGTTATTAGTATAGGGTTGTTGGTTTATTCTTATGCACTTTATAGAGGAAGGAGAAGAAAGAAAATAGATGCAGATTTTTAAATATAAAATAGAAAAATATCACCTTTGGTTACTCTTTTTCTTTACCATCTTTGGAGGAACCTTCTCCATGATAGTCTGGACGGTTAAGAGTGCAGTTAAGACCCCTGTCTATGAAGATAAAAGCTTTTTAAGCTCATATCATATTGTAGATGATAATTTTAATGAGATAGTAGCTAAAAATCATCGTTTTAAGATGCGTTATGATGTTAAAATTAAAGTCAATGATAGAACGGTGGGTATGGAGTTTAAAGATGCTTTTTTAGGTTATCGTTCGTTAGAGAAACAGAGTACCAATCAAGATATGTTACTGGTTGGGGATAATGCTATCTCTATTGTTATAACCAATAAAAAAAGTAGTCAGATTGTCTCTGATGCCAATATATCGCTTCAGATTACAAGAGCGATTGAAGATATGTATGACATTGATTTGAATGCATTTAAGTATGAGAATGATTCGTATAATGCCAAAGCCAAAATTGATTTAGCAGGTAATTGGAATATTATTGGTAAAATTCAAGTGCTTGATGATATAGGGTATCTATATATTAAAAGCAACACCAAAAAATAGAAGATGTAGGTTTTTTACCTACATTTTAATTTTTTCTCCCCCTATATAAACATCATCCACCCTATTTACATGTAAAATAGTCTGTAGAGCAATATCTTCAAGACTGTTGGGCTCATCGGGTAGTGAAACCAATGCAAAATCAGCATCTCTATTCAGTTCAATTTTTCCACTATTTAAATTAAATATTTCAGCAGGTACCGAGGTAACGCCTTTGATTAGTAAAGCAGAGAGTTTGTCTAATGCTTCCTCATGATGTAACATTAAAGCAGAACGAAGTTCATCAAAGATATTAAGTGAATTGTTGGAGCTTAATCCATCGGTTGCTACCGAGAAAGGGATGTTTAGTTCATGAAGTTTTTCGATAGGAAGTCGTCCACAACCTAAAAAACGGTTAGAACGAGGACAGTGGGCAATAGAGTGACCTTTTTTTGCCAAATACTCCAGCTCTTTGGTTGTGGCTTGTACAGCATGGGTAAAGTGTGTGGGAATGCTATCAAAACTCTCTATAAACTCCGAGATATTGGTAACAGATTTAGAGGTTGAAAAGAACTTTTGAAAAAATTCTAAGAATGCACCCGAATTGTTCTCTAACCACTCTCTTTCAGATTGTGACTCTAGGAAATGAGCAGAGAGGGGGAGTTGTTCGGTAATAGCCACATTAATGGCTCGTTTTAAGACAATGGGGTGAACAGAGTAGGGGGCATGGATGGCAATGGCAGGAATAATACCCTCTCCACACTTCTTTGAGACATCAAGCCGTTCAAGAAAATCTTGATAGAGCATATCGGCTGTTGAAGCGTTTGAGCCTATGAGTTCATTAAAAAAGATTACTTTTTGAGGGGTTTGGGTACAGACTTCAAGCTCTGTCCCAAAACTTGATATGGTTCCAAAAGTGGTGATTCCTGAATTCATCATTGTTTGACAGGCTTTCTGCATTACAGCATTATCACACTTGGCAACCAAATCTTCACGATTTTTAATAACAGAATTTAGCCATGGCATAAATTCACCATACTGCAGGGTTGTGCTGTTTGCAGAAAATTCTAAATGTACATGGGTGTTGATAAAGCCTGGATAGAGTACAGAGTTTTTTTTAGCTTCTAGCACTTTGGCATGGGGATATTGTTGTTTTAATTTGCTTAAGGGTTCTATTGCATGGATTTTTTTTTCAAAGGCTACTGCCAAGTTCTCTTTGAATGTTCCATCTATGTAGATATAGTTCGGAGATAATAGTGTCATTTTATGGCTCATTTTTGATATTTTTGTAGAATTTTAACATAGAAATAGAAGAGATTGCTTTTCGCTACTTAATAACAATGTAGTTTAACTTTTCATTCGATATAATCATCAAAATTAAAAACTTGGAGAAACAAAAATGAATATTTTTGATGAAGAAGACGATCAGTTTGTAGGAACCCCAAAAAGTAACTTTTTTTCAATAGCTAAAACAGCTAATGAGAATATCGTAGAGATGGAGATAGACAAAATGTTTAGACGTTTTGCAGTAGCTGAGAAGATTCTTGAAGAGAAAGGTCTTGAAGAGGAGCATGAGCAACTTATGCGTGCAATGGTTATCGACAAAGAGTTGGATGACAGAGCCAATAGTTTGTATATAGAGCTTGTGGGTAATATTGTTACTCAATGTGAATAATAGACAGACTAGAGTAAGGACAAAATGGTGATAAATGCCGTTGAGAGAAAGATAGAGCAGTATGTTTCTGAGCTTGGTGACCATTATGTGTCATCACTCTATCGAAAACTACCCCATGGAAAACGACTTAGAACAAAATTGATTTTAAAGATTGCTGGTAGTGATTTGAAAGTCATAAAGACTGCTGCCACTGTTGAGATGATTCATGCAGCCAGTCTTCTTCATGATGATGTAATAGATGATGCCAATACGCGTCGAGGACAAATTTCGGTTAATGCCAGTGAAGGCAACAAAACGGCCATTATGATGGGTGATATACTCTACTCTAAAGCTTTTTTTGAGTTAATTGGTATATCTCCTGAAGTGGCAAAGGTTGTCTCTAATGCTGTTGTACAACTAAGTCTTGGCGAACTTGCCGATGTAGAACTTTCTAAACAATTTCATACCAATCGTGATGCTTATTTGAAAATGCTTTATCAAAAAACAGCATCACTCATGGAGGCAAGTGCTGAATCGGCTGCCATTTTAGCAGGAAAACCAAGAGTTGCTTATAGGAAATATGGACATAATTTGGGTATTGCTTTTCAAATGATTGATGACATTTTGGACATTACTACGGACAGTAAGACCTTAGGAAAACCCGCCCTGCATGATTTTGTTGAGGGGAAAGTAACCCTCCCTTATATGTATCTGTATGAGAAGTTGGATGCTTCCGAGCAGAAGAAGTTGGTTTCACTACATCGAAAACGATTAAATCTTCAAGATGAGCAGTGGATTAAAAGTAAAATGGCAGAGTATCATATTATCGAAAAATCATATGCTGAGGCTAAAGTTTTAATTGTAGAAGCGATAACTTTAATGGAGTCTTTGGGTGAAAAAGATTTATCAAATATTGCAAAAGCGATGATAGAAAGAGAGTTCTAAAATGTCCTATCAAGTGGTCTCCTTTAACCATAAAAATTGTGAACAGATTGCCCGAGAGCAGTTAGCATTCTCTACCGAGGATGAGAAGAGAGCGATGCTTTTAAAGTTAACAGGCTTTGATTTTATCGAAGAGGCGTACATTGTCTCTACTTGCAACAGGGTTGAAATAGTGGTGGCGACCAAAGATGCTTTTTCAAGTTATCATGCCATTTTAGGACTGCTTAGTTTACGTTCAGGTCTTAGTTTTTATGAGCTTAAAGGGATGGATGGCAGATATGATGCTGGTGAAGCTATTCTTCATATCTTCTCGGTCGTCTCTTCTTTAGAGTCCATTGTTATAGGTGAGTCACAGATAACAGGTCAGGTTAAAGATGCTTATCGTTTCTCTTTTCATAATAAAACAGCAGGAAGACAGCTTAATCGTGTAATCTCTTATGCTGTGAAATGTGCAGCCGAGGTTCGTAATGTGACCAATATCTCTAAGCATCCCATCTCTATCCCTTCGGTTGCTGTGACACAAGCCCATAAAATATATGGAGACAATATCTCTGGAATGACAGCCGTGATTATCGGTGCAGGTGAGATGGGGTTAATCGCAGCCAAGAATCTTTTGCGTTTAGATTGTGATATTTTACTCTTAGGGCGAGATAGCGATAAGATTAAGAGTATTGCTAAAGATTTGGGGTCAAATGTAAGGTTTGACACCATGGAAAATCTGCATAAATATCTTAATCGTTATCGACTGCTCTTCTCTGCCACGTCAGCCAAAGGTATTATTATTCAACCCTCTATGATAGAGAGTGATAATTTGGATAGGGTTTGGTTTGATATGGCAATTCCTAGAGATATTGATGATATGGGATTAGAGAAACTACAACTTTTTAGAATAGACGACCTTAAAGCCATCTCGAAAGAGAATTATGCACTTAAAGAGGAACAAGCCACACGAGCGGTTGATATTGTTGAAAAGTATAAAGCAGAGTTTTATAAGTGGCTTCGAGCCTTATCGATAGAGCCTGTTATTAAAAATATGCGATTACAAGTTAAAGATGCTATCGAGAGTGAACTTAACCGTGCTATTGATAAGAAATTTGTACCACAAGAGTATAGGGACAATATGCAAAAGATGGCAGAGCAGATGTTTAATCGGTTTTTACACGATGCCACACAAAACCTGCGTAGATGTTCATCAGAAGCAAATTCAACGAAGAGGGTTGATGCAATTAAAGAGCTATTTGATATTACAACCAGTGACAAAAATGTAAAAAAGTATAAAACTGAACATCATGTTAAAGGGTATCAAAAGTAGATTTTACTACCCATAACTTTTTCAAGT
>DCAF01000057.1:13537-27034 GCA_002311915.1 Sulfurovum sp. UBA1140
TTTGTAGCAGCATCAAGAGAACCTGTTACAGGAGTTTTAAATCCAGTGGTTGTTAATGCACTTTGAATGTTAGAGATGGTCTCAATAGTCATACTTGACTTACAAAGTACAGGCATCCATTTAACCAACTGATCTACAAGACACATCATCTCTTCTACTGCACAATCTTTATCTTCACACTTTGTCTCTTACCAAACTTTATTTTATATAATATAATTAAATTTGTAATATTAGCTTGTAGCTTGGTTAGAGTAAAAAGGTATGAACTTATTGAATTTGATATTAAAATTTTAACTTCTCGTTAGATACATTAGATATAATTATTGCAATGAAAACAGATGATATAGACGCTGAATAAGGATACCAAAAATGAGATTTTCTAGAATGCTAATACCAACGATGAAAGAGGCACCTAGTGATGCCGTTTTGACATCGCATATACTTCTGCTTCGTGCTGGATTTATCCAGTCATCAGGAGGCTCTGGACTCTATAACTTTTTGCCATTGGGAAAAATTACACTGGACAAGGTTCGAGCCATTGTAAAAGATGAGTTAGATAGAGCAGGGTGTAATGAAGTGCATTTACCTATGGTTACACCGATAACACTTTGGGAAGAGACAGGACGGGCAGATAAATTTGGAAAAGAGTTGCTTCGTTTTAAAGATAGACATGATAATGATTTTACTCTAAGCCCAACCAATGAAGAGGCGATGGTAAACTTGGTTCGTCAAACAGTTAAGAGTTATAAGCAGCTGCCCCTTAATATTTATCAGATTAATTGGAAATTTCGTGATGAGGTTCGCCCACGGTTTGGATTGATGCGTGGACGAGAATTTTTAATGAAAGATGCTTACAGCTTTCATGCCTCGGTAGAGGATATGGAACGAGAGTTTGAATTGATGGAAGCAACTTATAAAAAAATATTTACTCGACTTGGATTGGCATTTAGAGTGGTTGAAGCTGACAGTGGGGCGATTGGTGGAGCAGGATCAAAAGAGTTTATGGTTTTAGCAGATTCTGGTGAAGACACCATTATGGTCTGTGATGGTTGCGATTTTGGTGCCAATTTAGAGGTGATAGCTGAAGATGAAACCATTTGTCCTAAGTGTGGTGGCGGACTTAGCCAAACCAAAGGGATAGAGGCTGGGCATATTTTTCAACTAGGAACCACCTATTCAGAAGCGATGAAAGCAGAATTTTTAAATGAGAATCAAAAATTACAACCTTTTGTGATGGGAACTTATGGAATTGGTGTAAGTCGTCTTTTGGCAGGAATTATTGAACAGAATCATGATGAAAAAGGGTGTGTTTGGACAAAAGAATCTGCACCATTCACTGTTAATATTATTGTGGCAAAAGCTAAAAATGAAGAGCAGATGGCAGTGGCTACCAAACTTTATAATGAGCTTGAAGCTAAAGGTATTGATGTGCTTTTAGATGATAGAATGGATAAAAAGACAGGATTTGGGGTAAAGGTTAAAGATTTTGAATTGATTGGAATACCTTATGCTGTAGTGATTGGTAATGATATTAGTGAAGGTAAAGTAGAAATTATTACCCGAGATGGATTATTAAAAGAGACCTTGTTACTTGATGGTTTACTAGAAAATCTTTTGGAGAGGTTGGCATAATGTTGCTTATTCTTCCTTATCTTTTTTTAGAACTTTACTTCTCTTTGAGTGTTGGAGAAGAGATAGGATTTCTTTGGACAGTTATTTGGATTTTGGGTAGTTTTATGGTTGGAATGGGACTACTTAAAAATGCTCATTTAAATATTATGAGTAATATGAGGGCAGTAGCCGAGGGAAAACTGAATAAAAAAACATTTCATGATGCCAGTACCTCCTATTTTTTAGGAGCAATTCTTCTTATTATTCCTGGTGTTTTTTCTGATTTTTTAGGGGTAATAGCACTTTTTTATACAATATTTTTAAAAATTGGTGGTACAATACCATCTGTAAAAAATAAAAATAATATTAAAAATTCAAACAAACAAGGAGATGACAATGTCATTGATGTCGAAATTATTGAGTACGACACTCATCGCAACACTAAGCCTTAGTGCAGGAACAAGTGAATCTGATGTAAAAGATTACATTAAAAATCATATGGTTAAAAATGCAAGGATTAAAGTATCTAGTGTAGATATTATTGATAAGCAAATATTGGACAACCCTAAAGGTTGGGAGGTCTATTTTGTTAATATTCATGCCGATGTTAAAAAAAGTCCAACCGTTACCGATAAAGTTACTGTACCAGAGACAATTTTTATTAAAGATGGATTTGCAGCACCTTCATTAATTAATATGGAGACAGGAAAAGATTTTAAAAAAGAGTTAAAACCTGATTTAGATTCTAAGCTTTATGATGATAAGCATCTGTTTGCTGGGAATAAAAATGCTAAACATAAAATTGTTATCTTTTCTGACCCTCAATGTCCATTTTGTCAAGAGAAGGTTCCCGAGATATATGAAGCTGTAAAAAAGAATCCTGATACTTTTGCTCTTTATTATTATCATCTTCCATTGATTAGAATTCACCCTGTTTCAGATATTATTGCACGAGTAATGTTGGTAGAACAAGAGAAAGGGAATTTTGATAAAGTGATAGAGATGTACGCTTTTAAGATTGCTCCAAATGAAGTGGATGTGGATAAGGTTTTAGGAAAATTAAATAAAGAGTATGGATTAAAACTAACCGAAAAAGAGATTGATACGGATGAAATTTCTAAAGAGTTAAAGCATGACCAAAAGATAGCGACAGAGTCAATGGTTAGCGGTACACCGACAATTTATCTTGATGGTAAATGGGACAGAAGTAGAAATGCGTATAAAGAGTTTGCTGTAAAAAAGTGAACTGATCGGATCAAAGCACTGTTTTGATACCACAATATAAACTATAAAGAGGCTTTTTGAATACATTAACCATCGCAACACGAGCCAGTAATTTGGCTCTTTGGCAAGCATACCACATACAAGATAGAATTGAAAAAGAGTTTCCAGAGATTACAGTGAAGTTAAATAAGATTACCTCTGTGGGTGATAAAATTTTAGACAAACCTTTGGCACTTATTGGTGGTAAAGGTCACTTTACAAAAGAGCTAGAAGATGAGATGTTGGCAGGAAATGCAGATATGGCAGTTCATTCACTTAAAGATGTTCCCACCTATATTCCTGAAGGGTTGGAGTTGGTTGCCATAACCACACGTCAAGATCAAAGTGATGTGTTTCTTTCACATACATTTAAAAATTTAGATGCTTTACCTAAGGGTTCGGTGGTGGGGACTACTAGTCTAAGACGCAGAATGCAACTGCTTCAAGTGCGTCCTGATTTAAAAGTAAAAGATTTACGAGGTAATGTAAATACACGGCTTAAAAAATTAGCAGAAGGGCAGTACGATGCGATTATTTTGGCATACATTGGTCTTCATCGTTTAGATTTACTTAAAGATATTCCTTTTACTCAGAAACTCCCCCTAACCATGATGATACCTCCTATGGGTCAGGCATCTTTGGGTATTGAAATTGTAAGCTCTAATGATAAAGTTAGAAAAATAGCCAATTTTTTAAATGATAAAGCAACATTTTTAACCACAAAATTAGAGCGTGATTTTGTTGCACAGATAGGTGCTGGATGTTCTGCCCCTGTTGCGGTCAATGCAACAATTCAAAAAGATCATGTACATATTGAATCTATGATTGGTTATCCTGATGGTACACACATTATGCAACGCTCATTAAGTGCATTAAAAAGTGACTCTAGCAATTTAGGTAATGCATTAGCAGAACTTATGATTAATGAAGGTGCATTAGAACTTTTGAAAAATGCTGAAAAAATTGCCTTTAAAGATGAAATGCCTCAACGACTTTAATTTTATTAATTAAACCTCTCTTCCTCCCTTTGTTGGGTTGGAATCTATTTGAAACTTTCTGATATTAAAAAATGTTATAAGGAAATATTAAATCATTAATTTAATATTTCCTTAAATAAATTCTATTATATTTTGTTTTGCTTATGAATAATATTTACATATTTTACTTAAAGTTAATTTAACATTAAAGATAGAAACACTATAATAATTTAAGAAAAAAGAATTTATATTATAAAACAAATAAGGAATATATTATGAAATTAAAAGAGGTTGCAAGTATAATAAAAGGTGCTCATTTAACAGAAGGGCAAAGAAATGGCAGTTACAAAGAGCTTACCATGCTCTCTTTGGAACCGATCTCTTTTATAGATGAACGTAAACTTTTAGAGGTTAAAAATTGTAAAAAATGTTTACCTAAGCAGTTTACACAAGAGGGTGATGTAATCGTGAGTCTCTATTACCCTATGATTGCTTGTTATGTCGAGAAAGGACAAGAGGGATTTGTGGTTCCACACTATATGGCAATTGTACGTCTTAAGTCGTATGTTAATTTAGATACCCGTTTTATTGTTCAGTTTATTAACTCCACACGAGGACGAAGAGCTTTAAGTCAAGAGGTATCTTCTTCTTATGGAATACAACCAACCTCTTTGCCCCTTAAGTATCTGAATAATGTTGATATTCTAGAGAAAGAAAACTCTCTGTTAGAGAGTTTTTAAAAATCAGAGCATTAGATTTTACTCTGAACAAAAGCATCCATCTCATCAACGATAACTTCTAGCGTTCGTTCACCATTAATTACCTCTAAAAGGTTTTTATCGGTATAAAACGCTTGAATCTCTGCTAATGGGTCGGTATAGATTTTCATTCTATCAAAGAAGACTTCGATGCTATCATCGCTTCGCTCTTCACCCTCTTTGGCTTCTGCTGCACGACCTAAGATTCTATCTTTTGCTACCTGCTCAGATACACGAACTTCGATAACTGAAGCAAGTTCAATATCATCTTGGTTGGTGATGATTTCATCAAGTGCTGTCATCTGTTCTACACTTCTTGGGTAACCATCTATTAGTACATTGTTCACAGGGGCATTGTTAATCGCCGAGATAATAGTGTTAACAATAATCTCTAAAGGAACCAAAGCACCTTTTGAGATGAAGTTCTCGATGGTAGCTCCGAGTTCACTCCCACTTGAAACCTCCGCTCTTAGCATATCACCTGTTGAGTAGTGAACGATACTTTCAGCATGTTTTTGTGCAATAAGACTTGCGTCCGTTGTTTTACCTGAACCTGGGGCTCCGATGATTAAAAATAGTTTTTTTACCATAATTTTTATCCTTTATCTTATTTATATTCTGTAGGTGTTCGGTGTTACCGAACATACGCATCAACTTGTTTACGAATTCTAATACTTAAGTCATTTAACTGCTCATTGTCTACAGGACTTGGAGCTTGAGTTAAGATACATTGTGCTTTTTGTGTTTTAGGGAATGCGATAACTTCACGGATGCTTGAAGCACCTGTCATAAGCATAATCATTCTGTCAAGTCCTAAAGCAAAACCACCATGTGGAGGCGCTCCGTATTTAAAAGCATCTAGTAGGAAACCAAATTTCTCTTCTGCCTCATCATCTGGGATAGCCATAAGTTTAAATACCTCTTTTTGAATCTCTTCTTTATGGATACGAATAGACCCACCACCAAGCTCAGTACCGTTTACCACGATATCGTAAGCGATTGATTGTAAATCCTCAAGGTCATCAAAGACTATTTTACCATTTTCATCAGTAACAGGCATGGTGAAAGGGTGGTGCATCGCTTTCATTTTCCCCTCTTCTATCTCAAACATTGGGAAATCCATTACCCATAAGAACTCAAATGTATCTTTAGGGATAATATTCATAAGCTCTGCAAGATAAATTCTGAAACGACCCATGTAGTCCCATACCAGTTTTTTGTTACCAGCACCAAAGAATACAGCGTCACCCACTTCAAGTTCACATCTCTCAATGATGGCTTGAATATCATCTTCTGTAAAGAATTTAGTAAGTGGACCTTTCAATCCATCCTCTTTCATCTGAAAATACCCAAGTCCTGCTGCTCCAAATTTACGAACGTACTCTTCAAAACCTTTCATCTGACGTTTTGAGAATATCTCATCACCTTTTGGTACTTTTAGGGCTTTAATTCTGTTCTTTTTAGAATCTTTTGCGATGTTTGAAAAGATTTCATTGTCACATCTCTCAAAGATATCCATAACATCTACCATTTTAAGGTCATAACGCATGTCAGGCTTGTCTGAACCATAGAATTCCATCGCGTCAGAGTAGGTCATTCTGTTGAACTTTTTAGGAATATCAAAACCACACTTTGTAAAGATAGAGTGGATTAATTTTTCACCAATCTCAATAACATCTTCTTGGTCACAAAAAGAGAGTTCAACATCTATCTGTGTAAATTCAGGTTGTCTGTCTGCTCTTAAATCTTCATCTCTAAAACATTTTGCTATTTGGAAGTAACGGTCAAAACCACCCACCATCAAAAGTTGTTTAAAAAGCTGTGGAGATTGAGGCATGGCATAAAACTCACCACCATGAACACGAGAAGGGATAAGATAATCTCTAGCACCTTCTGGTGTTGACTTGGTCATAATCGGTGTTTCAACTTCTAAGAATCCAAGTTCGTCCAGTGCATTACGTGTAGCTATTGTTGCTTTTGAACGTAGTTTAAAGATCTCATATGACTTTTGAGTTCTAAGCTCTAAGTATCTGTATTTTAATCGTATCTCTTCATTTACTTTCTCATCACCCAAATCAAAAGGCATAGGAAGTGATTTGTTTTCAACGATTAATTTATCTACAACGATTTCTACTTTACCTGTTTTGAGTTTAGGGTTTTCAAGCCCTTCTCCTCTAGCACGTACTTTTCCTGTAACTATGAGTACAAATTGGTCTCTAATACCCTCTGCTATTTTATGAACTTCTGCATTGTCAGCAGGGTCACAAACCAACTGAACCACTTGGTCTTTGTCTCGTAAATCTATAAAGATAAGTCCACCATGGTCTCGTCTACTTGATACCCAACCCGATACCGTCACCTCTTGTCCGATATGTAACTCATTAACCTCTGCACAATAGTGTGTTCTCACGATTATTCCTCTATTTAATTTATAGTATTAAATTTTTTCGCGATTATATCGAATTGTTCCCTAGAGATACGAATCTTTTGTTTAAAGCCTATTGTGTTGAAGCTTCACATCTATTTTTTGATTCTATTATAGATTATAACAGTTCCTTAAGTAAAGTTGGGGTAAAATTTCGTTTCAAAATAATGCGTCATCTTCAAGGATTGAGGCAAATACTAATAAGGATGGTTATCAGTTATGAAAAGAACGTTTCAACCACATAACACACCAAGAAAAAGAACTCACGGATTTAGAACAAGAATGAAAACTAAAAACGGAAGAAAAATTATCTCTGCTAGAAGAGCTAAAGGCAGAAGCAGATTAGCAGTATAAAACATTTTAGTAGTATTAAAACTACTAAAGAGTTTAATAGAGTTTATAAAAACTCTAAAACTTTGCACACTTCACAATTTGTACTCTTTTATCAAGCCGATAATGAGCAGTACAGAGTTGGGGTTGTTGCCAGTAAGAAAGTGGGCAATGCTGTCCACCGCAACAGAGCCAAACGTTTACTTCGTGCACACTTTCTAAATCACTTCCATCAACTTAAATCAGGACAATATATTTTGGTGGCAAAGCCCTCTCTTCTTGATACTGAGTACAATAAAACAAGCAAAACATTTTTTAATGGGTTAAAGCGTTTAAAAGCCCTAAAACAATGATGCTTTTAAACACTTTTTGATATAATCCATTTACTGATTTCAAATAGAATTCTTAATTAAATAACATAATTTAACAGATAAATAGTATGTTTTAATAGATAAGAATAAAAGGTAATTTATAGTGGAACAACAACAAGATCTTCAGAAGCGACTTCTTTTAGCATTGGTACTCTCCTTTGCAGTATTCGTACTTTTTGATATGCTCGTACCAAAAGCACCAAAAGCTGTTGATACGAATCAAACAATCACACAACAAACTCAAGCAACGCAACATACTCCCACCGCGATAACGACACAACCCCCAGGAGCCGTTCAAGCTATTCAACCAAGTGCCAATAGTATGGCCCCTGTAACGGTAACCAAAGCATTAACCACGGTACGTTCAGATAGATTTATCTATACGATAGATGAGATGGCCAGACTTGCACAGGTTAAACTGTTAGAGAAAAAGTATGAGTACGAGGGGAAACAGCTTGAACTGTTAAATCCAGCATGGATTAAACCTCTTGAGATTCGATTTGCAGACCCTGCACTTAATACAGAAGCTTTAAAGACAAAATATACAACATCAAGTGCCAATATTGATTTAAACAGCAACATCACAACGGTAACTTTGACACAAAAGTTAAGTTCAACAACCGTAACTAAAAAGCTTACTTTTTATAAAGATGGTCATTATGATTTAAATATTGATTTATCTACACCACAGCAATATTTTATAACCACAGGTCAACGACCTGATGCTGATCATACCATGTATATGGTGCTGAGTGGTTCAATGATTCGGAAATCTAATCAGGTTTCAGAAATTATAGAAGATGGTGATGCAGAAGGCTCTCCTAGTTTTCCTAATGTTAAGTTTGCTTCGGCATTTGACCGATACTATGCCTCGATTCTATATAATTTTGAGAAGCCACTTAATGTATCTTCATTAACCATAGAAGACGAAAAATCACTGCTGTTTGTTCAAGGTGAACCCTCTATGGCACTTCATGGTTATATTGGACCAAAAGAGTATACAGTATTCGAGAAGATTCATCCAGAGTTAACGGAGGCGATTGAGTATGGTTGGTTTACTTTTATCTCTAAGCCTCTCTTCTCTGTTCTTTTGTGGTTCTATAATCTTTTAGGTAACTGGGGATGGGCAATTGTGCTGGTAACTCTACTGATTAAGCTTATTCTTTTCCCTCTCTCTTACAAAGGGATGATGTCGATGCAGAAACTTAAAGATTTAGCACCATTGATGAAAGAGATAAAAGAGAAGCATGGTAAAGATCCACAGAAGATGAATGCCAAAATGATGGAACTTTATAAAAGACATGGAGCCAATCCAATGGGTGGATGTCTGCCAATGTTGCTACAGATTCCTATCTTTTTTGCCATTTATCGGGTTCTTCTTAATGCCGTAGAGTTACAAGGTGCCGAGTGGATGTTGTGGATTACAGATTTATCACTTAAAGATCCATTCTTTGTATTACCAATTTTAATGGGTGCTTCAATGTGGTATCAACAGAAGATTACGCCTAACAGTATGACCGATCCGATGCAACAGAAAATTTTCCAATGGTTACCTGTGGTAATGACAGCGTTCTTTATTACCTTCCCTGCAGGTTTGGTACTTTATTGGTTGGTGAACAACGTCTTTACCATTGCTCAACAGTTCGTTATTAACAGTGCTTACGAAAAGCATAAAGCGTCACAGATTATAGAAAAATAAATTAAAATGAAATAAAAAGAGGGGGGGATTATAAGTTATGAATATGAAAAGAATTGAAGCACCCACATTAGAAGAGGCATATCGAAATGCCGCTAAAGCATTTGGTTGTTCTGTTACGGAAATAAATTATGAGATTGTACAGCATCCTGCAACAGGGATGATGGGACTCTTTAAAAAAACAGCCATTATTGTGGCAGTTAAAAAAGTTCCTATGGTCGATGATAGTAGTAAAATAGTTGAAGAGTCTATAGTTACAGAAGTTCCAAAGGTAGAAAAAGCTCAAGAGAAACCGATTGAAAAAAAAGTTGAAGTTGAAGTTAAAGAGGAGAGTCGAACGATAGAGCGTTTGAAAGCCTCTAGTGCCTCTGATGTTATTGAGAAGAAGTTGGTTCAAGAAGATGATAAAATTTTAGATGGTTTTTTTGACTCAGTAAAAGAGAGTAAAGAGAAAGAGATAAAAAAAGAGAACCACCCTCATAGATTTGATGATGACCGAGATGATCCTAAAAATTTAGCATTGGCACTTCAGATTGAAAACAAACTTTTAAATTTAATGAAGATAAGCTGTTTTGATATTGATACCGTCGAAGTAGATGTTTTTAATCGAACCGCCCATATTTTTATAGATGGTGAAGATGCAGCACTCTTAATTGGTAAAGAGGGGTATAGATACAATGCTCTCTCTTATATGCTTTTTAACTGGATTAATGCCAAACATAATCTCTATATTAAATTGGAAATTGCAGAGTTTATTCAAGCCCAAGAGGAGATGATTGTTAATTATCTTAAACCAATTATTGAGTATATTACTGAAAAAGGTCGAGGTAAAACCAAGCCACTTGATGGTATTTTGGTTCAGATAGCCCTAGAGCAGTTACGTGCAGAGTTTCCCAATAAGTACGTGGCAATTAAAACAGGACGAGATGGTAAAAAGTTTATCATTATTAATAACTTTAACAGTAAGAAAAATGTCTAGTACCATCACTGCTGTTGCTACAGCAAGTGGTGTCTCTTCTATCTCTATAATTCGAGTAAGTGGCGATCAAGCCCTTGCTATTGCCTATAAAATTACTCAAAAAGAGCTTATTGAACCACGAATAGTCCATCTTAGCTCTCTTTATAATAAAGATAATCAACTTATAGACCAAGCCATTGTACTCTATTTTAAAAATCCTAAAAGCTTTACAGGTGAAGATATTGTAGAGTTTCAGTGTCATGGTGGCATGATTGTGGCACAAGAGATACTAGAGACAACTCTAGCCCATGGGGCAAGACTAGCCGAACCTGGGGAGTTTTCTAAACGGGCGTTTTTAAATGGTAAAATTGATTTAACCAAAGCCGAAGCGATTGCCAAACTGATTGAAGCTAAATCGGTGGATGCTGCCAAAATTTTAGCCAAGCAGTTAAAGGGTGATTTAAAGCATTTTATTGATGAGAGCAGGGAAGCCATGTTACGAGCTACTGCATACTCTGAAGTGATGATTGATTATGCCGAAGAGGATATGCCCGAAGATATATTGCATAATATTGTTACTCAACTTGATAGCTTAACAGAAAAAATAGAGAAAATAGTCGATGCAAGTCACCGAAGAAAAGGTCTAATAGAAGGGTTTAGAGTAGCAATTATTGGAAAACCCAATGTGGGTAAAAGCTCACTTTTAAATGCTCTATTAAGTTATGAACGGGCGATTGTAAGTGAAATAGCAGGAACCACCCGTGATACCATAGAGGAGCAGGTAAGAATTGGTTCACATATTATTCGCCTGATTGATACCGCAGGAATTCGTGAAGCCAATGATAGCATCGAGAAGATTGGGGTAGAACGCTCTTTAGCATCAATTCATGAGGCAGATATAATTATTGCTCTGTTTGATGGGAGTTCTATTTTTGATAGTGAAGATAGCAAAATTATAGAGATACTTGAAGAAGTTAAAGATAAACATCTTATTGTAGTATTGAATAAAGCTGACCTTGAACGGGAGTTCTTTTTAGAAAAAATCGAGAAGTTTAACCCACTGGTATTAAGTGCCAAGCATGATTTTAAGATATTAATCAAAACGTTACAAGAGCTTTTTGATGGTATTGGACAAGAGGAGGAGTTAATGTTAATCTCAACCCGTCAAATAGAGGCAGTGTTAAAAACTAAAGAGGCTATCTTAGAGGCAAAACGACCTCTTTTAGAGGGTGAACTTGAATTCTTTTCCTATCATCTTCAAGAGGCTATTACGGCATTGGGTTCTATCTCTAAGCCTTATGACTCCGAAGAGATACTTGATAAGATGTTTGGAGAGTTCTGTTTAGGAAAATAGAATAATTTTTGTTATAATTCCACAATAAAATTTTTAATTCAAATCGGAAAGGTTAACTATGTTTACAAATCAGAAAAAACAGATACTTATTCTATTAACAACCATTGGTTTTCTAGGTTGTACGGTTCCTACCAATACCATTACCATTACAGAAGCATCCAAGCGGCAAAATCGAGAGCCAATTCGCCATATACCCAAAGAGCAACGCGTTAAAGAGGAGATTTTAATTGGAAACAATCCCAATCTTGGAACTTTAGTTAATGTGCCTAAAAACAACCCAACCGTGGGTACAAAAGTAATAAAAGAAGAGAGAAGTGTTGTAAGCAGTGGTAGGGATCATCTTCATGGAGGAAAAATGGAGCGTATGGACTTTCCTGTAGATGAGTATCGACATCTTAAAAAAATAGGGCGAAGTACCGTATCGGGAGTCGTTTATCTTCAAAACAGTTATAACGATCAAAAGATTGTGGGTAAAAAGGTCAAACTACTGCTTAATCCTGTGACCAGTTATTCGCGACAGTGGTATCAAGAGAGTTATTTAGGAAAATATAAGATGAGTCCTGTGGATAAAAGACTCTATAAGTATCTGCAATCAAGTTACTCTAGTGAAAATGGACTCTTTGATTTCTTTGGTATAGCGAAAGGTAACTACTATCTAATTGCTACGGTCTCTTGTGGTCAAGAGTGTGGATTTGATTCTAAAGAGACCATTCGCTTGGTTAAAGAAATTTCTGTTGGTTCGGGTGTAACCAAGGTAGAACTTATGAAGCATGTACCTTAGTCTCTAAGTTTTTAGAAGAGCTTTATCTATTTGGATAAGCCTTCTTTAACGCATCATATAGCTCATGTGGTGTGATGTCATTTTGCTCATTCAGTATGCTCTGCATTACCACATTGTCCTCTTTTCCATTCCACTCTTTAATATACGTTCCCTCTTTATAGCCATGCTCTTGACGAAATTTATTAAGAATATTTTTACCGATATAGAGCTTATATAGTTCAGGTAGTTTCAGGTTTAGTTGGGTTGACATGTTTAGAAATGAAGCCAATAGGGTATTAATATTGTCATCACAAAAGAGTATTTTAATCATGGACTCAACCACTTCAATCTGCTCATAGCTGTCTAACTGGCTGGTCTGTTTATTGTTAGAAAACTCTAAACATTTAGACATATTTGTAATGTTGGTGGCTAATGTATGCACTGAACCGATATGGTTAACTTTATAAAGACGTAGTGCTTCACTCATAACAAAATGCCAAATATCAACAATCTCTATTTTTATATTGGCATAATCAGGAGTGGCATTAATATTTTTCCAATGTTTCCAAGGGTAAGAGTCTACGAGTTCTGCAGATTCAAGATAGATACATCGTCTCCAATCTATCTTTTTTCCATTTTTAGTTAATCCATCTTCCCACTCTAAGCCATTGGTAGCATCATTAAGCTCTTGTTGTAGCTCTAGCATCTGTAATATTCTGTTCATTGTTGTCCTTGTTTTTGTTAAAAATTATGATGCCATTGTAGCTGATTGATACTTATCTCGTTCTAAAAAAAGTTCACAGATACATTGATGTTTTTCTTTAAAATCTTCTAATGAATCAAACCCAAAGGTTTCAAAAAATTTTCGGTTGGCTTTAATTACTCCATCGGTTTGATTGAGTGTAAAAACAATGTTCTCTTGGTCATTAAAGAGCATCTGATTGTAGCGATGCTCTCTCTCTAGTTTTTTTTCGGTTTTCACCCGTTGAGTGAC
>DCAF01000057.1:27097-27377 GCA_002311915.1 Sulfurovum sp. UBA1140
GGCAATATACTCTACAATTTCATGTTTGTGATTAATTAGGGGTATTATAGTTATAGATAAGCGTTTCTATGAACATTCTTATTTCCTTTAATTAAGATTCTATTTTTATGATTGTAACTAAAGTATAATTCTATTATAGATGGTTATTATGAATATTGATGTAAAAAATTTAATAGAAAAACCTTGTAACCGAACTACACAACCAAAACAACTCCAAGTTAAATAGTGTTGGATAAAGTAACAATCTAACCACCTATAGTATAGAATATGTCAAATTTAT
>DCAF01000024.1:0-340 GCA_002311915.1 Sulfurovum sp. UBA1140
TCTACATATCTTAGTGCATATAAAAAGTGTTCTTCATCTAATGGTGTTGAATAAAATCTTTCTTGAAAAAGATGACCTTTTACTTTTTGTTCAAAGTTTATTTTTCTTGTATATAGTCTATGTGTTTCACCTATAGCTTTAGATAACGAATCTTGATTTTTTGGTATAGCTATTATATGTACATGATTTGTCATAAGACAATAAGATATTATTTTTAAATGATGTATTTTAGATTGGGGAAATAATAACTCTTTATAATATTCATAATCTTCATGTTTAAAAAAGATATTCATTGAGCGAACACCTCTTTGTGTTGTATGATGTGGTGTATTTGGTATTA
>DCAF01000024.1:348-23159 GCA_002311915.1 Sulfurovum sp. UBA1140
TTTATTATTATAGTTTATATTTGCTTAATTTAATTCTGTCCCCGGATTTTAATAAGATTTTGTGAAGATAAAGTTTATATTCTCTAACACTCACTAAACTCCAACTATGGTTTAAATCATCAGTTCTTGTTTTAACTTCTCTTGATTGAGTTTTTTAATAAGTTTCTCTCTTAAAGAGACATATCGCTCTTCATCTATTGATAATTTTTGAAGCAGTGGCTCTAAATCTTCACTTTTTGCCCAATTATTCAAAATTTTGAACTCTTTTTTAGTCAATTTAACTTTTAAAATAGTTAAAAGTTCCGCTTCTTCTTTTAGTGGCTTAATAAGCTTTCGTATATGTATTTCTAACTCATCTCGTAGTGGGGTGTTGCTGTTCATTTATCTCTCTCTTTTATATTCATTTTTTTCATGGTCTATACTGATTTGCATAGAATTTCTTAGATTGTTATACCACTCTTTATCTTCTCGATTGGCAGTAAAGGTATCCAAATAGGTAATATGTATGGTGGCATTAAGTTGGGCTGTTTTGGTGTGTTCATTTAAAACTTTTTTGCTATTGGTAATAATAATAGGTTGAATTTTTAATTTTAACTTATCAGCAACCATCTTGGTACCTCCTTTAAAATCAAGCAATTCCTGCTTATCGGTGCGTGTTCCTTCGGGAAAAATAGCCAAAATACGGTGTTTTTCACCCTCTTTAGTAGCTCTGGCATCACGAATTAATTTGATTAATCCACTTCTATTTTCTCGGTCAACATTTACCATATCAGGAAGCTTCAACAGATACCCAAACCATGGAGCATCAAAGAGTTCTCGTTTGGCAACCCATCTTAAATCAGAGTTTTGAACGGCTTCTATGGCAATAATATCAATAATACCTTGGTGATTCATAACAAACATGTCTGCACTGCTGTCTCTTTCACCTCTTGTCTCTATTGTTGCACCCATAATTTTTAAAATCAGTGCGTTATACTTATGCAAAATATCACTACGTCTGTTTTTAAAAATCATCATAAGTGGTACCATTACACCTGCCGCAATAAAAGAGATAACAAACGCTCCGTAATAGAACTTAAGGGTTGCAAATATTTTCATTTTTTATCCATCCAATCACTCCATTTTTATACTCAATTTTAATATACTCATTACGCTCGGCTAATTTGGTTGTTTGAATCTTTTCATCAATATAGACCGAAACTGTACTGTTTGCAGAGGGAATAATATAGAGTGCAGACCCTGCTTTAATACATACTTTTGCAAGGGGCATAAAAAAAGTAAGCAGTATAACTGCTGATACCACACCAATAATCAGATAAAAATAGTCTCTTTTCCATAAAAAAAGAAGCATAAAAAGAGAAATCATACCCACCAAAGTGTATTTTTTAAGCACTTCAAAACTGTCATCTTGGGGGTTTAAATCGGTTTGAGCAGCAACAGAGCCATCATCAATACTAATAGGAATCTCTTTATCTATAAAAGTGTGTTTAATGGTATCAAAATAAGAAAACTTTAGTCTGGTCTGCTCTGAAGGAAGTACAATATAGTATTGAGCTTCCATCTTTGAACCTGTTCGATTTAAGTTTTCTAACCCATCTTTAAGGGCAGAGGGAACATACATATCTTCTAAATTGGCATCATACGCTTCGAGTGAAATGGCAATAAGGTTTGTAGTTTCATCATAAACAGAGGCTTGATAACTCTTAATTTTTAAACCCGAAGCGATAACTCCCGAAAAATCTTTATTATCAGGAAGCTGTTCTACAGGAATTTTTAGTCTGGACAAATTTTTACTTTTACCTTTTAGAGTGATCCGAATAATAGGGATTTCAAAGAGGGATTCAGTGGTTTTAAAATAGAAGGTATAAAATGTTTTAGAACCATTTTTAATCACCACTGGCTCTTTTAAAACAGGAACCTTATTGCCTCCAAATTCAAAACGAATTTTATCCTCTTTATTACTGGTAGTTAAAAAACTAATGGGAAAAACTTGCTTTTCATATACTTTTTTGGGAACATAACTGTACTCAACATCATTTGCCAATGCCCCCAAAGAAAAGAGCAAAAGCAAAAAGATAAAGCGTAAAAAATATGATGAAGAATTATACATTAGGCTATAAGACCTCCAAGCATCCGAATCCCATCTTCACTACCCAAAACATTCTCTAATGCACGTTCAGGGTGAGGCATGAGTCCAAAAATATTTTTGGTTTCATTACAGATACCTGCAATAGAGGTAACAGAACCATTCACAACAACAGGCTCTCCATGCTCATCACAGTATCGAACCAAAATCTGCTCATTGGCTTCTAACTTAGCATACCCCTCTTCATCAATATAGTAGTTACCATCTGCGTGAGCTATTGGAATATTTAACACCTCATCTTTAGCACATTTTTGTAAAAAATCATTACTGTTATTTACCACTTTAAGGGTCTGAAATTTAGAGATAAAATGCAGACCAATATTTCTTTTTAACGCACCAGGAAGCAATCCTACTTCGGTTAATACTTGAAAACCATTACAGATACCCAAAACTTTTCCACCACCATTAGCATAAGCAATAACTGCTTTCATAACAGGTGAAAATTGAGCAATAGCACCAGAACGAAGGTAATCACCGTATGAAAACCCCCCTGGAATCACTACCAAATCAGTATTTTCAGGGAGTGTTGTCTCTTTGTGCCATATCACACTGGTGTTACAACCAAGCTTTTCAAACGCATATTTGGTATCTAAATCACAGTTGGTTCCTGGAAATTGTATGAGAGCTACATTTTTCATTAAACCAACTCGATGGTGTAATCTTCGATAACAGTATTGGCTAAAATATCTTCAGCCATCTTCTCTACCTCTTTACGAGCATCAGCTTCATTGGTGCTGGTGAGCTTTAGAATAATCTGCTTACCCATACGTACATCTTCAACACCCTCAAAGTTCATCGCATCTAGTGCATGATGAATTGCTTTTCCCTGTGGGTCAAGAACACCCTCTTTTAAAAATATATTGACAATTGCTTTCATTATTTTCTCTCCCCTAAAATTCTATTTAATACCTCTTCATAGGCAACTTTCAGACCACCCAAACCTTCTCTAAATCTATCTTTATCCATCTTCTCACCTGTATTGGCATCCCACAGTCTAAAGTTGTCAGGACTTAACTCATCTATCAAAATAATATTTCCATTATTATCTCGACCAAATTCAAGTTTAAAATCAACCACGATTAGATCAATCGTGGCATAAAACTCTTGAAGTATTGCATTAATTTTTCTTGCCATGTACCGAATATAATCCAACTCTGCCACATCATTTACCAATTCAAGAATAAGACAGTGCTGATCATTAAGCTTAGGGTCACCCAACGCATCATCTTTATAATCAAATTCAACAAGTACAAATGGTAAAATTTTTCCATCTTCAATTCCAAGATTTCGACTCAGACTCCCTGTTGCAATATTTCGTACAATCACTTCAATCAAAATAACATCGGCTCGTTTATGAAGCATATGATTATCATCTTGCATCTCTACAAAGTGAGTAGGAATCCCTTTGCTATCAAGAAGATTAAAAAGTTCAGTCGAAATTTTATTATTTAATGCACCTTTTCCCTCTTCACTTGATTTCATTGCCCCATTTCCTGCCGTTAAATCATCTTTAAACTCCGAAATCAGTAAGGAATCATCTTCTGTTGTCCAAATCTTTTTTGCTTTTCCCTCGTAGAGTAACTCTTTTTTTTTCATCTAATTTTTTCCTTACTTTTTATTAATCATTAATGCTTTTAGAATATCTACGGCACTCTTTAACTGTGCATCTTGATAGATTTGTTCCTCGGTGATAATTGTTTTATCCTCTTCTTTTTCATCTTTTAAAAGAACACCATCTACTTTTTCTAATTCATTCTCAAGGTGCAATTGTAAATCTCTCTCTTTAATCGAGATGCCCTCTTCGGCTTTTTTTATCTCACCATATGCCACTTCAATATCAGGAGTCACCCCTATGGCTTGTATGGTTCGTCCACTTGGCAGATAATATCTGGCAATCGTTAAACGTAACGACTCATTATTACCCACAGGCATCACCACCTGAACCGAGCCTTTTCCAAATGTTTTTCGCCCTACAATAATGGCTCTTTTATGGTCTTGTAAAGCACCCGACACAATCTCACTGGCACTGGCACTTCCATCATTAACCAAAATAACCATGGGTGTTTTGGTATCACTGTTGTTTGGGGTTGCATTATAAGTCAAATTTTCATCTGCCATTTTACCCTTTTGACTCACAATCGTACCGTGGTCAATAAACATATCTACTGTACCAATCGCTTGATTGAGTAGTCCTCCAGGGTTATTTCTAAGGTCTAAAATAATCCCTTTGGCCTCTGAATGCTCTTTTATTGCCTTTTTCATACTGCTTACTACCTTTTGATCAAACGAGGTAATTCGCAAATAGAGAATATCATCACCAATGGTTTTGGCATAAACCGACTGAATCTCAATTATATCTCTAATAATATCTATGATTAATGGCTTCGATTCACCTTTTCTAATAACCGTTAATTTAATTGGCGTTTTAGGTTTACCACGCATCAAAGAGACTGCTTTATCAATGGTCATACCAATCGTGGCTTGATTATCAATTTTTAAAATAATATCTTTTGATTTCATTCCTGCTTTATCTGCAGGAGTTCCCTCGATAGGAGCAATAACGGTTAAGGCACCATCTTTCATTCCAACGCTGATACCCAATCCACCGAACTCTCCGTTGGTTTGAACTTGAAGCTCTTTGGACTCCTTGGCATCCATAAATGAGGAGTGGGCATCTAAATTGGTGAGCATCCCCTTAAGCGCTTTATCGATAATATCACTAGCATCAAGATCATCAACATACTGCTCTTCGATTATTGAGACGATTTTTGTAAATTTTAAATAGGCTTCAAGCTTTGAAGTCTGGTCGTCATGTTGTGTGTCATAGAAACTATCTGCTTTAGCATCGCTCACAAAGAGCAGTGAAGCTGTTACTGTAGAGAGAAAGCCAAATAGTAGTGCTTTTTTATTTTTATGTATCATATAGTAGTATCAATCCTGTCGTTTTTAATAAGTTGTATATTTTATTCAAATGTTACTAAAAGTTCTCTAAGTTATACTCATATTTCTTATCTTATTCCATTAATAAAATTAAACTTGACAAGAAGTAACTAAAGATGTATAATAATACAAACTAAAGGTTTTTAAATAAAAGGAATAAAGTATGAATATATTAGAGAAATTAACCCATCAAATGAGTGGAGCCATCGAATCAGGAGTTTCGTTGGCACTACACAATAAAAATCAAGAAGTTGACCCTATACATATTTTATGGGCGTTACTCACCAATACAAATTCTCTACTTCATCAAGCATTTAATAAAATGAATATTGACAAATCAGCCATTGAATTAGAGGTTAAAAGTATTGCCAATACCCTACCAACTGTCTCATCTGTTACCAAAGAGACCATTCGTTTATCATCTAAATCGGTTACATCACTGCAACTTGCAGAAGGTACCATGACAGTAAATGGAGACCAATATCTCTCGGTGGATGTGTGGATTATTGCCAATATTGATACCCAATTTATCAAAGAGAGCATGAGTAAATATCTTGATTTACATGAGTTAAAAAAGACTTTAGAGTCAATTCGTGGAGGAAAAACCATTGATTCTCAAAGTGCCGACGAGGCACTTGAAGCTCTGGATAAATATGGAATTGACCTTAACCAAAAAGCCATTGATGGAGAACTTGACCCTGTTATTGGTCGTGATGAAGAGGTACAACGAATGATGCAGATTTTAATTCGTAAAACCAAAAATAATCCCATACTTATTGGTGAACCAGGAACGGGTAAAACAGCAATTGTAGAGGGATTGGCACAACGAATTGTTAATAAAGAAGTACCCTTAAGCCTACAGAACATGCGGGTTATCTCGCTTGATATGAGCCGATTAATTGCAGGAGCAAAGTATCGTGGTGAGTTTGAAGATCGACTAAAAGCCGTTATAGATGAGGTTAAAAGCAGTGCCAATATTATTCTGTTTATTGACGAAATTCATACCATTGTGGGTGCTGGAGCTAGTGAAGGGACCATGGATGCTGCGAATATTTTAAAACCCGCCCTTGCCAGAGGAGAACTGCACACCATCGGGGCAACAACCCTAAAAGAGTATCGTAAATTTTTTGAAAAAGATACTGCCCTACAGAGACGATTTCAACCCGTTAAAGTTGAAGAGCCAAAAATAAATGAGGCATTACAGATACTACGAGGCATTAAAGAGCGTTTAGAGTCTCACCATAATGTAACCATTACCGATTCTGCTTTGGTCTCTGCGGCAAAGTTAAGTGACCGATACATTACCGACCGTTTTTTACCCGACAAGGCGATTGACCTCATTGACGAGGCTGCGGCTGAACTTAAAATGCAAATAGAGAGCGAACCCACCGATTTGGCAAAAACCAAACGAGAACTCTCGACCCTTCAAGTTGAAAAATCAGCACTGATGATGGAAGGAAACGATAAAAACAGTAATAGGCTAAATGAAATAGAGAAAGAGTTGGCAGATTTAGAAGAGAAAAAAATATCCCTTCAAAGTCAATTTGATAATGAAAAGGCGGTATTTAATGAAGTAGCTGAGATAAAAAGTAACATCGAAGCACTAAAAATAAAAGCCACTTCTGCCGAACGAGAGGGTGATTTTTCTAAAGTAGCAGAGATTAAACATGGTGAGATTCCTGCACATGAGGTTAAACTACACAACCTAGAATCCAAATGGACACAAATGATGAGCGAAGGAACCCTGCTTAAAAACTCAGTAGACGAAGAGATGATTGCCTCTATTGTAAGCCGTTGGGCAGATATTCCCGTCAACAAAATGATGCAGAGTGAAAAAGATAAGATACTCAATGTAGAGAAAATTTTAAACCAAGAGGTCATTGGTCAAAACGAAGCACTTAAAGCCGTTGCTCGTGCTATTAAACGTAATAAAGCAGGGCTTAGTGATATAAATCGTCCGATTGGTAGCTTTATGTTCTTGGGACCTACAGGAGTGGGAAAAACCCAAGTAGCAAAGACCTTGGCAAAATTTCTTTTTGATTCAGATAAATCGCTCATACGTATCGACATGAGTGAATACATGGAGAAACATACAGCGAGTAGACTCGTTGGGGCTCCTCCTGGATATGTGGGTTACGATGAAGGGGGACAACTCACCGAAGCAGTTCGACGTAAGCCTTACTCGGTGGTACTTTTTGATGAGATTGAAAAAGCACACCCTGATGTATTTAACACCCTGCTTCAAGTGCTAGATGATGGGCGTTTAACCGATAATAAAGGGGTCACCATTAATTTTAAAAACACCATTATTATCATGACCTCTAATATTGCTAGTGATAAAATCATGCAGTTCAAAAACCAAGATGAACGAGAGAAAGCTGTCAATGATGAACTAAAAAAATACTTTAAACCAGAGTTTTTAAATCGTTTGGACGATATTGTTATCTTTAACCCATTAGATTTAGAAGCCATTACCGAAATTGTGGACATTATGTTTGAAAGCATTAAGAAGAAATTGATAGGACGAGATATTCATGTCTCTTTAAGTAACAGTGCTAAGACCTATATAGCAGAGGCTGGATTTGACCCTGTTTATGGAGCTAGACCCCTTAAAAGAGCCTTGTATGATGAAGTAGAAGACAGATTGGCAGAATTAATTTTAAAAGATAAGGTTGTAGAGGGTTCAAGTGTACATTTCGATGCAATAGATGGGGAGATTATGGTAACGATAAATCCATAATTAAGTAAGATTATCCTATGATTTGACAATTAACCATGGAGTCAATATGAGTATATTTCAATTTTTACTTTTTGTAGTTTCAATTATCGTTTTTATTCTGTTTTTTAAACAGCTATTTTCGGGTGCATTTCCTAAACGGGGAGTGGACTTTGAAGCAAAAAGAGACAATGACCAGATAGGTAGTATCACAAGAATGGATCAAAGTTTTACCTCTCCTCTACCAAAACGTTCAAGAGTAGGACAGCTAATCCAGATGGCTGATAGTGCCATTGAAAAAGAGGATTATATCGAGGCAGACAAGGCACTCTCTAGTGCCTTAATTCTTGAAAAAGAGAACAGTGAACTACTTTTAAAGCAAGGGTTTGTATTAATTAAAATGAACCGATTAGAAGATGCAAAAGAGACCTACCAAGAGCTTTTAACAGTTGATGAACAGAGTGATATAGGACATGTTTCATTGGCAAATGTACTGCATCAATTAGATGAAGATTTATTGGCAATAGAGCATCATAAAAAAGCCATTGAACTTGATAATCAGTATGCACCACACTACTTTAATTATGCCAATACCCTTTATGATATAGATAAAAAAGAGGAAGCATTATCGCTTTATAAACAAGCATTTAAAATTGACCCTTCTCTTGAAGAAGCAGAGCGTATGATTAAAGAGCTTACATAATTCAATAGTCATGCCTTTAAATGAACCTATCTATCTCTATTTGAGTATTCTACTTTTAACCGCTATTATTATCTTTTTAGTGGTTAATTTTTGTTTGCAACAGTATAGAAACAACCTTAACTCTTTTATTCAAGTCAATACCAATATTACCATCTTAAGCAGTAATAACGAAATTATTACCATAAATAGAGCAGGATTGGACTTTTTTGGCTTTAAATCACTTGAAAAATTAAAGCAAGAGCATCGTTCTATCAGTGATTTTTTTATTGAGAGAGAGGGGTGTATTAATAAATATACCCATGGAAAGAACTGGTTAACAGCCCTAAGTAAAATAACAAACAAAAGTAGCAAAGTCAAAATGCATAGCGAAGTAGACAATATGCCACAATTCTTTTATATAAAAGTTAGTAAAATGAAGCATAAAGGTGAGTACCTTATCTCATTTAACAATATATCTGAGCTCGAGAGAGAAAAAGAAGAGATAAAAAGTAAAGCAGACCATGATGCCCTTACCAAAATTTATAATCGTGTAAAATTTGATGCGGTATTCCCAATGGTTGTTGACAAGGCACTGCTTCATGATGAACCCTTCACACTCATTCTTTTTGATATTGACCACTTTAAAAGTGTCAATGATACCCATGGACACAATGTGGGCGATAAAGTTTTGGTAGAGTTGGCACGATTGGTCAATATGAGCTTAAGAGAAAAAAATGATATATTTGCACGATGGGGAGGAGAAGAGTTTGTTGTTCTGTCAAGATTTACCACCAATGAAGAAGCAGAACTTATCGCCAACCAATTGCGTAAAGATATAGAATCTTACCACTTTGAGGTGGTTCAAAAAGTAACATGTAGTTTTGGAGTAACACAATTTCAAGCCAATGACTCTAAAAATGATATTTTCCAAAGGGTTGACGAGGCTCTTTACGAGGCAAAAGACAATGGACGGAATCAGGTTATAGTCAAGTAATCTATTGCATTTAGATAACTAAGATTATTCAGCTTGACCCCTCTATAAGCAATATCAAATGCTGTCCCATGGTCAACCGAGGTTCGTATAATCGGCAGATTCAAAGAGATATTAATCCCCTCATCAAAATAGAGTGCTTTGAGTGGTACTAACCCTTGGTCGTGATACATCGCTACAAAATATCTATAATTTTTACGACTATTTGGGGTAAAAGCTACATCGGGAACCAAAGGTTGAGTATAAACTATTTTACCAATTCTATTATGTGCCATGTGAGTCGCTTCAATAATAGATAGCTCCTCATCCCCCAATACTCCAGCATCTCCAGCATGAGGATTCAGACCTAGTAGTCCAATCTTTTCATTCTCTTTCAAATCTATTGCATTAAAAAAATCAACTAAAAATTTTGATAACTTCTCAATATTTTTAACTTTATCGGCTACTTGTCGTAATGGAACATGTTCGGTATACAACGCCACATACATTTTAGGGCAACCCAACATCATAATGGCATCGGCATCAAAAAAATCTCTAAGAGCGTCCGTATGACCTTTATAATCAATACCTGCCAACTCCCACGCTTTTTTATGAATAGGCAGGGTCATTATTCCATCAACGCTTCTATCTTTAGTAAGCTCCACAGCTTTTTGAAAAGAGGCAAAACTATAAGCCCCACTCTCTTTGGTAACTTTTGCAAGGTCTATATTAAAATAGGGTGCAATGGTTTCAATAGACTTAAAATCATGAGGAATAGAAAGATTAAGCAGTTTAGAGGCTTGTTCTAGCATGGCTCTATCTATACAGTAGAGAGGTTGAACCAGCCCTTTTATCTTATTATGATTTTCTAGCGCGAGTTGAATACCTATTCCGTTTAGGTCTCCTATGCTAATGGCTATTTTTTTCACTCTTTAATCTCAATGGTTGTTCCCAAGTCAACCATACTCCAAATGGTGTCCATCCCCTTATTGGTCATTGCCATACAGCCATTTGTCCAGTCATTAGAGAGGGTATAATCATCACCTTTTCCATCCCAAAACATAGGTACTTGTGCATGTATTGTGATACCATTTCCTGGATTTAATCCAAGCTTCTTTGCTCTGGATTTATCTATGGCATTGGGATAAGATATTAGCATCTCTCGATAGTATTTTTTATCTTTTCGTTTATCTATAATTGTATAGATACCCTCAGGTGTTTTTTTATCACCTCTTTTAAGTTTCTTTCCTTCAGGATTCTCACCCAAAGAGATTCTATGACGGCTCAGAAGATTGCCCTCTTTATCAAATAGAACCATAACTCTTTTTGATTTTACAACAACTATCTTAGAAGCCTTTTTTTTCTCTATAAGTTCATCATTCTGATACCAATCATAGATTGTTGATTCTACAATAATCTCTTCAGGAATTTCTTCTACAACAATTGTTACATTATTCTCTTCTACTTTTTTAGGAGGTTTTGGCTTAACTTTCTCTACACATCCTGTAAAAAGTAACACACCCACAACTAAGATTCCTATATATATTTTTGTTTTCATCTCTTTCCCTAAAGATAGTTATTATTAAATCCAATTATCTTATAATTTTTAATAAGTTTATTTAAAACTATTAAAAATCAACGAATAAGTAACGCTTTCATATCTAAAATAGCCTGTTCCAAGCCAACCCATACAGACCGAGCAATAATACTCTGTCCAATATTAAGCTCCTCAATCGTCTCTATCTCATTAATTGCTTCAACATTTTGATAATTTAGCCCATGACCAGCCGCCACCTTAAGTCCAAGCTCCATTGCATCACCAGAGAGAACCCTTAGATTGGTAAGCTCCTCTTCCAATATAATTGTTAATACTTTCCGAGATAAATCAAGTTCAGGAATTGTATGATGGGTATTGGCTAAATTCCCATACAACATCGCATAGACATTGGCATATTTACCTGTATGAAACTCTATCCACTCCACACCCAACTCTTTTGATGTTTGAATATTTTCTAAAGTAGGATCAATAAAAAGTGACACCTCTATCTCATTATCTTGAAGTCGTTGAATGGTTGCGTTAAGGAGTGGTTGTTCACCTAAGATATTTAGCCCACCCTCTGTAGTCACCTCTTCTCTTTTTTCAGGAACCAACGTCACCCGATGAGGTTTTAAATCACAAACAATATCTATAATCTCATTAGCCATAGCACACTCTAAATTAATCGGTAAAGGGGAGTGCTTAATAATATTAATAGCATCAGCATCTTGAATATGCCGTCTATCTTCTCTTAAATGAATAGTAATCTGCTCTGCACCTGCTCGTTTAACAATCCCCAACGCATCCATTGGATTGGGGTCAGCTATTTTTCTAGCTTCTCTTAGAACGGCTATATGGTCTATATTTACACCCAGTTTCATTTTCTCTCCTAACTAAAATTCTGATTTATTTATGGTAAACTCTTGCTTCTCTACCAAATCTTTAACCCAAATTGTTCCATCTTTAAACTCATCTTCACCAACCACAGCACAATATCGTGCATTAACTCTATCTGCACCTTTTAGGTGAGCTTTGAGTTTTTTAGGACTGTACTCTAAAGTAACTTTATCCGTAACTCTTTTTTTAGAAGCCAAAGGAAATAGACTATCAATAGCCCCCTCTTCCATCGCTCCAATATAGTAACCTTCACGCTCAATATTGGGCATTACAACCAACTCCATAATTCGCTCAATCCCCAAAGCAAACCCCACAGCAGGAGTTGGCTTACCATCAAGAAACTCAACCAATTTATCATAACGTCCACCACCTGCTATTGCTGATTGTGAACCTATCTCATTACTCACAAACTCAAATGCTGTTTTACTGTAGTAGTCAAGACCTCTAACAAGATTGGTATCTACCTCATAAGATATATTTTCACTCTTAAGCAGTTGAACCAATTTTTCAAAGCCACTCTCACAACCATCACAAAGAGAGGTGATAAGTTTAGGAGAATCGGCTAACAGAGATTGGCACGTCTTATTTTTACAATCAAGCACTCGAATAGGATTGGTTCCAATTCGTCGGTTACAATCCTCACAAAGTTCATCTTTACAATCGTTCAAAAAATTGATAAGATTTTCACGGTAAGGGGGCATACACTCAGGGCATCCCAATGAGTTTATCTGTAAATCATAACCAATCCCCAAAGCTCTGAATATATCTCCAATCATCTGAATAATGGTAAAGTCTTCATAAACAGAACCCTCTCCAAAACTCTCACAACCAAACTGATGAAACTCTCTTAGTCGTCCTTTTTGAGGTCGTTCATAACGAAACATCGGTCCATAGTAATAAAACTTAAACTTCTCATTCTGTCGTCTGTCTAGTTTAGCTTGAACAAAAGCACGAACCACCCCTGCCGTTCCCTCAGGACGCATACAGACATCATTGCCCCCTTTGTCCTCAAACTGATACATCTCTTTACCCACAATGTCGCTACTCTCACCTACAGAGCGTCTAAACAGTTTTGTCTCTTCTAAAATAGGGGTTTCAATATAGCTGTAACCATACTTTTTAGAGATACCAATAGCAGTTGTAACGATATGCACAAATCGTTCGCTCTCCTCAAATGTTAAATCTTTCATGCCACGAAGTGCATTTATCATAGTTCTTCCTTTATTCTCTTTTTTATCTGTTTCTCTATTGTCTCTATCGTCTCTGTTGCATCCACAAGCAAATAGGGAATATCTAACCTTTCTAAACTCTTCTTCATATCTGTTTGCACACGCATCAGATACTCTAAGCCTCGCCGTTCAATTCCATCAAGTGTTTTATCTTCAGCACCCGTTCTCTCTTTAAGTGTTTTCATATTGGTCTCAAACAGAACAATCAAATCAGGGAAATGCCCCTCTAGTGCAAATCTATTTAACTCAACCAAATGTTCAAAATTAAAATCACCATTGGCTAAAGCATACCCAATACCTGAAAGAAATCCTCTATCTGAAATGATCAGCTTATCTTTATTTGGTTTAACAATTTGAGCATAGTGTTCAGCTCTGTCGGCTAAAAAGAGCAACAGTTCGGCTCGTTTTGAGCTAAGTGAGTCTTCAAGTAAAATCTCTCTGGCATGTTTTCCAAACGCTGTTCCACCTGGTTCTTTGGTGACCACTACATTTTTAAAACTATTGGCTACAAGCTCTATCTGTGTGGTTTTACCACAAGTGTCAATGCCTTCAAAGAGTACATACATAATCTTCCTTTTTAAGTATATCACCCAATATACAATGGGGAACCAAATGCTCTATCTTTCCATTAAACGGAAGCAAAGAACGAACAATAGAAGAGCTAATAAACGCGTACTCTAAACTTGGCATTAAAAAGATGGTCTCTAGCTCTTTTTTGAGTGAAGCGTTGGCATAGCCCATCTGAAACTCATACTCAAAGTCACTTACTGCTCTAATTCCCCTTATAACAATATTGGCATCAAGCTCATCAGATAAATCAACAAGCAGTGAATGAAAACCAATGACTTTAACATTAGAGAAACATTTGGTTGCTTTTTTTACCATACGAATTCGCTCTTCGATAGAGAACATCGGTCTTTTAGTTTGATTCTCGGCAACGGCTACAATAATCTCATCAAACAGTGTAGATGCTCGTTGAATAATATCTACATGCCCATTGGTAATGGGGTCAAAAGTCCCAGGGTAGATTGCTTTTTTCATCTCTTAACTCCATCTCTCATATAAATCATTCTCTATTCCTAAAACATCGTACCATTTCCCAATAATAAATCGCTCCATCTCTTCAATGGTTCTAGAGTCAGAATAATACCCCATAACAGGAGGTGCAATAATAACATTTAATTTGGCTAATTTTTCCATATTTTCCAGTGCAATAGCAGAAAAAGGCATCTCACGTGGAGCAAGTAGCAATTTTTTCTGCTCTTTAAGTGCCACGGAGGCAACACGTGTTACCAAATTGTCGGCAACACCACAAGAAATTTTTGCTAAAGTATTCATACTACAAGGGATAATGGCTGTGGCATCTACTTGAAACGAGCCTGATGCTATTGAAGCTCCTATATTTTTATTGCTGTGAAGTGTTATCTTTTTCTCTTCAAATGCCTCTACAATTTTAGCATGTTCTGATACAACAAGATGAAGTTCAACCTCATCAGGTAGGTATTCTATGAATTTTTTTGCTAAGTTTGTGCCTGAGGCTCCTGTTATGGCTAGGATTAGTTTCATGTTCCTAAAACCTCATCAATATACTCATCAGAGATAAACCCACTTTGCACATACTGCTTCTGACCTGCAAACTTGGTAATCATATGACCATAACCCAAAAGCTTTTCAGCTCCTCCTTCATCAATAATAATATTTGAGTTCTTCTCACTATCAACTCTCAGTGCAAATTTAGCACCAAGATTGGCTCTTAAGATAGGTACGACCACGGTATTATCTGGTCGTTGTGTGCTAACAATTAAGTGTATCCCTGCTGCTCTTGCTTTTCCTGATAGACTCTGTACAGCAGAACTTGCATCTTTTTTGAAGGCATCATCAAGCATCCAATCAGCAAACTCATCAAAAATTAAAATAATTCTTGGTAATTTTTCATCTACTTTTTTATTGTACTTATTAATCTCATTAACACCTGTCTCTGCAAAAAGTGTATATCGTTTTTCCATCTCCTCTACTACCATGTGAAGCTTCTCTATCGCTAACTCTTTTTTAGTGATAATGCCATCTTCGTCCAAGTAAGGTATATCTTTATAACGCGTAAACTCAACCTGTTTAGGGTCAACCAAAATAAGTTGTAGCTCATCAACGCTATTGGTTCTAATTAAATCTACAATGAATATATTTAGCAGTACACTCTTACCACTTTTTGTCATACCACCTATAAGAGCATGAGGGTCTTCACTATCTAAGTTATAATAGACCACTTCATTGTTTTTTTCATTCCGTCCAATGAGTATCTTTGTATTTCCAAATCCATCACTAAGCTCTCTATTTTCTAAACAATCTTGATAATAGATGATTTCTCTACTCTCTCTTTTAAAAATCAAATCATAAGCACCTTTAACAGGTTCTACTCGCAAGAGTTCTAAACCTTTAACGGTCAAAAAGTCATTACTCATATCATAGAATATTTTGGGTTTCCATCCAAGCTCTGGCTCAAGAGAAACTCTTAAAGTATTGGGTGTAAAGAGATGTTGTTTGATTTTAGCTCTATACTTATGGTGCATAACAACGGCTTGAACACCTTTAGATACAGCAGAAATCTCCAAGTTTTCTTTTTCTATTTCAGCCTCTTTTTTTAACTGTTCAGAAGATACAATATTTTCCTCTACAGCTATAGAAACTATCTCTACTTTTTCTTCTTTTGACTCAACTTTAATGACTTTTTTTATACTTCCTATTTCCTCATAAGTAGGCAAAGGCAGATTAATAAATGAGACATCACACTCAACAATAGACTCAATCATCTTTACAATTGAATTAGAACCTATAATATATTGAGAAACTCCTTCTATATTGGTTTCACTCTCTACATCATCACTATAGTCATGTACAAAAACACAAGAGATTCCTCGAACAATAAAATTAATATTTTTATCCAAACGAATTTTATTACGAATATCTTCTGATGTTAAACCATTTACAAAAGCTTTATGGTGTGTTTCAACAATTAAGTCTGAAATTTTTGCTAACCAATATATTTTATCAACACAACTGTTATCTTCAAATACTTTTTTAATTTGAGAAAATGATTCTTTGGTCTGTTGTAGTGATTTTTTGGCATGTTTAGCACGATTATCTTCATTACAAAATTTTGCCTCAACAACATCAATATAGAGTGTAGTAAGCTCATTTTTTGAGAACAGAGGTGTTATTAAAAGAATATCTGCGAGTACATTCTCCTGTGTCAACAAAAGTTTCTCTTCAGAATTTATACTAGACAAAAACCAATCAGCATAATCATCAATGTATATCAATATATTATCATGAGAAGAGCATCCTTGAAGTAGAGTTTTGCTTAAAACTAACCCCAACATCTCATTTGCAAAACTTCCCTTGCCAATAGCCTTTAACAAAATATCTCCTGAGAGTTCATTGGCTGATTTTATGATATTTTTAACAGCAGAGCTTATTACACTCTCGTGAATATTAAAATTTTTAAATTTTTTACTTAAATGACTCTCTAAAAGTATCGTATTGGCTTTAGAGGAGACCACTAGGTTTCTATTGATATGCCTCGCTTTTCTATATTTTATGACATTTGCACCAAACTCTTCCAAGATTTTTTTATCTAACAGTGAATCTAAATTTACAACCCAATCAGTTCGTTTATGAATGGCATCTAAATTATCATGTAAAATTCTGTGCCTACGGTCAACATTAAGTGTAGGAATTTTATCTTTATAATCATTTTTATGTGTACTCATGGTCAGATAAAGCAGATTATAAAAAGCACTTGTCAAATCACTTTTGGCAGGAGAGACAAGATATTTACCCACACTACTCTCATTTTCTGTCATGTACTTCCGTTTTGACCACATGGTTGGATGATAATTAAACAGTGGATAAGCTGTCTCTAAAAGCTGTTCTCTAAACTCCAACTTTGCTTTTGATGATACAAAATCATTGAGAAAAGCTATATTAAACTTGTCATTAACACTGTCTAGCTGTTTAAAGCTTTGGTCAAAAGCATTCAAACGAATATTTGATAAAAAAGAGACTTCATTATATTCTAATGCCTCTTCAGTATCTTTAGAGTTTTGATTAATTAAAAAGGAACGATACATCTCTCGAATATGTGAAGCGTTAACATCATTTAGATAAATTTCAAAGTTACTATCTTCTGATGTCAAATCAAGTGTCATCAATTTTTTCATAAATTTAACAGGAAACTCATGATTATTTACTGCATGAAGTAGAATTTTCAGACTACTCTGTTTATGTCGATTAAGTGAAAGATAGTTCTCTATAACTTTTGTTAAAATAATCGTTTGAGAGGTAGGGTCAGTACTCTGTCCACTGTCTAAATATACTTTTACAGCTTCCAAAATAGTATAATCATCACAGATTTCGGAAATATGTAGCAGACTCTCATCATCTTCTTCAACATCAAACAGTCTAAATACCTCTGGATAATAAGGTGTAGTAAAACTCTGTTCCAAATCACTAAAGTATAGGTCTTCTTTGATAATTTCAACACTTGAAGAGCCTACATAGGTATCAATAAACTCAAAAGTATGTCTTAGTTTTACAAAATATGAGATAAGTCTAAGAGGGTGAAAAGATGGGATAATTACAGCATTTTCATCTCCAACTTTTACCGTAACCAAAGAGAGAAAAGGTTCAATCACTTCTGTTTTAACATGGTCACTGTCACTATTTTCAAAAAGTAATTCAGATAGTTTGGTATAGGTTTGACTTAAATCTTCAATACGAGAAAAATTAAATGGCTCTTTTGTAATATTCGATTTTATATCCAACTGTTGTAAAAGCCAAGCATACTCTCTTATATACAAATCAAAGAGTTTTTTAAAAGTTAGAAACAACGCTTCATCAAACAGCTCTTTTGCTGACTTTAATATTTTTTTACTTGATATAGCATCATTACATTTACTAGGAAAAAGCCTGTACCCTGCATTTTTACCACGACTCTCTAAAGAGGAGTAATCAAAAAGAGATAGAGCTTTCTTTTCCCCTTTTTCAGAGTTACTAGCTCGATAAACCGTATTCGCATAGAGACAATTGGTTTGTAACTGTTTCTCTATCGACTCTATATCTTCTCGATACCCACTCAAAATAGAGGTAGCACTATAGCTCCATATTAGTTTACGCTCTGACAAATCATGACCTGCACTATCTTTAGCTTTGACAATAAAGTGCAACTCATTTGCTCCTTTTGAGAGCGTTCCTTTTTTATATTTTCGTGTAATATCAGTTATTTTTTTCTCTTCTAATTTCTTTTCTATATCGTAAATAAATGCAAACTCAAAGTTAACTTTTGTAGAGATACGATTTAAAATAGAGTAACGCTTGTTCAGATAATTCATAGCATATCGTGAATAGTTTTTCATAATAGCTGTTGTACGAGAATATTTCAGAGAGACCTCAATGGTATCAATATCATTACTATCAGATTTTAATTTTTTAATGGTTTCAAGCAAACCTAAAATAAAATCTGATGACTTTGTTTGAGATGGATATAAAAATTTATCCCATTTATTACGAAGTGACTTATTCTCTTCTATATGACTTTTATATTTTTTATAAACAGGTTCAAGAATATATTTTAAACTCTCTCTATCTTTAGCTTTAAGTTTGTCATACTCTCTTAAATTCTCTTTCTCGACCTCATCAATATCGGTATCTTTCTCTTCTAAGAGTTCTATGGTTTCTGAGCCAAGGGGTTTGGCTGTTCGAGAGCGTGTTTTTTCAAACAAACGGTAGATATAGTGACCATGCCAATCCAAACTACTAAACTCTAAACGACTCTCCGATAACTCTCTTGAATTTGAATGAATAAATCGTTCAATAACCTCTCTATCTTCATCAGACAAAAGAGCGAACTCCTCTTTGCTCTCTTTATAGCGTTCTGTTAAATCCTCTTCTGAAATAGTTTTATTACCAACCCTTTTTAATAGAGCAGATGATATAGATTTAAATGGTTTCACTATTTTTTTAATATCTTCTTTGCGACTATTTCTCTTCAATAATTCAAAACATTTATGACACTTAAATAGACTTAAAACATTTAAAGAGAGTCCCATCGCCTCTTCTAACGGATAGCCATCATTCATATAATCCAAAATAGAAACTATAAATTTTTCCAAAGAGAATGGATTGATACCTTCAAGCTCTTTTAAAAGTACCAAACAGACATCTTGAAGTTTTTTCTTAGCATCACTATCAAGTAGTTCACTATAAACCATCTCAACAATATCTTGAAAGTCTCTTTCTAAATCATCAGGAGTTAAAGTGTTAATATCATTTAGTGTATCAATGGTATCATTGGTAATAAAAAGCAAATAAGAGACCGTATCTAGGTTTATTGATACATCTTGAATATTTTCATTTCGATACTGTGCCATCACTTCATGATTTACGGTAATAATATTTGAGGCATCACTGTTCATCTGCAATCTCTCATCAAGCAGAACTAATATTTCATTATGTTCATTTTGTGAAAAATATTCTAAAATAGCACCAAATATAGCTTGTGGATAATTCCTAAGTATAAACTTTCCACTATCTTCAAAAGTTGCTACACTACTCTCTAAAAGAATCTTTTGAACCAAATAATTTCCAATAATATTCATATTCTATTTTCTCCCATATCTATTGATGACATAAGCATAACCATCTGATTTACTTTCAAGCAATCCTAATGCTCTTAATCGTTCAAAGAGTCGCGTCTCATTTTTTTTAAAATCATTCTCAGAATATGTTTCAAGGAGTAAAACAGAGTGTTTATTGCCAATAATAAAACCGTATTTATTATAGAGATTATCTACAAACTCATAAAAAGGGATTCTCTTCTCAACATTGAGTAAAACCAATGTTTTAAGCCACTCATCACTTGCTAAATATCTATAACTATTTGTCTTTTTAACACTTGCTAACCCTGCTCCTTTTAGGAGAATTCGATGAATGGGAAGCAGCTCATTTTTTACTTTAAAGTGAACTTTTTTCCAAATTTGACTTTTAATTTTTTCAAGCTCTATCTCCTCTTCATCCTTATCATCTTCATTACTATAATTAAGCTCTTCATCTAATTTTTTTAGCAATGTATCTTTATCATCAGTATCACTTAGATGTAAGAAATACTCGTTTAAAACACCTTTTAAAGCTTCTATAGGAGAGTCTTCATTTATTTTATATATCTGTCGTGAGGCTCTTCTTACATGGTCACTTTTTGGAGCTAAAAGCTCTATGGGATAAACTACTTTTTCCTCTCCATTTTTTAACAGCGTACTCTTTTGTCTCTCTTGTGCAATGGTTAAGATAAAATGTACCATATAAAAAGAAGCAATAGAAGAGAAATAGTAAAAAATATCATTTTGAGAAATATTTGTACGCATTAGCACAATTAAATCATCAACAAGGTCATCAAATACCGTATGAGACTCTAACGCTAAAAAGCCTAATCTTGTATCAGGCTCATTCACAACTATGTCATCTTTAAAGACATTTAAAAGGTTATTCCAACGACTATTTTGAGGAGAGTCTTGAAAAACTTCTAACATTAAATCTTTTAATACATCTACATTTTTAGCTCTACTTATCATCAAGTAGAGAACCTCTCCTCCTCTTGAAAAAAATCGTCTATCTATATCAAAGTTCTCTTTTTTATTATTCATATCTACAAACAGTATCTCAAAAGAGAAAGGAAAAAGAAACTTACTTGTCCAACGCCTTGAAGTCGCCATGCCCAATGAAGCTTTTTTCAAAAGCTCAACCGATTCAAAAAAAATATCTACTGATTGAAAACGCTCTTTTAGATAAGCATATTTAAAAGGTTTTTCAAATTTTTGATGAAGTAGTGTCTCTATCTCCTCCCACTTTTTACTCTCTTCTATAGAGGAGGCAACAATACCTTTAAGCTCTGGAAAATTATATAAAATATTTCTAACTTGAATCTCTTTATTATAAACAGCTGTTTTTAACTCTTTGTCAAATAACTTTCCTTTTTTTGCATGACTAGCACAAACATTTAAAAACTCTAATGTCAACAACTCTTTATCTTGGTCTGATTTAATTCTATGAAACCATAGTAGCTCTTGTAGAAATGGTGTTCTAATCTTATAACTTTTTAACTCATTAGCCTTCGTGAACATAACCATCCTTTTCAACTTGAATTTCATTAAATTGCAATGTACCCTCTTTGTCATTCAATCTAAAAAGATTAAAATAAGACTCATCAGCCATTTGATTCTTTAAAATATGGTTAACAATTTGAGATTTAAAAGTTAAAACTCGTTCATAATACTCAACTGAAAAACTTGTAGGTAGTATCCCTTCTGCAATGCGTTGTAAAAACTCAAACATATGCAGGTCTAATGCTAGTTTTGCAACCCTTTCCCCTGCATACTCTATCTCCAAATCAATCTGACAATACTCGTCATCAAAACCATTAATATATTCTAAATGAATACCTTGATTAATATCTTTTTGATTAAAGGCTATACGAGTAATAACTTCAGATGAGAGTTTTGACATCGTCCCTGTTAACGAAGTGGCTATATAGAGCATATCATTTCCATCTTTACTTAGAAGCTCTCCTAAAAAGACTCGGTTAAGCCCTAATGCCAACTCTTTTATAATGGTTTTTGAAACCTTTCTCCCTTTTTTTAAAGGAGTAATCACTTCCGTATAAAACTCAGTAGCATGTTTATAAGCAATCAAATCTTTAGAATCAATCTCTATACTTCCCCATTTTATTCTGTTTTGATAATTAAAAAACAGATGCCGACGCAAAAGAATCAGATATTCTCTAATTGTCTCTATATTGCCCTCTTCTAAATAGTTTTCTCTATGCTTATAAAAAGTTTTAAAATCAAAAAAAGGATTACTCAATTCACCAATATATAACGCTTCTGTCTCTATATCTCCATAAAGAATAAAATCATCTATATTGTTACTTGTCTCATAACCAATGCGTAGCTCTCTTAACTCTTTAAATGGACTCTGCTCCTGTTTACTCTTGGTTAGATTGTCTCCAAAAACATTGTTATAAAATGAGCTATTAGATTTTTTATTTAACCCTTTAGCATGTTCTATGGCTACTCTACAACTTTTAAATATTCTATCTTTATCCTTGTACCCCAAAATCATATTGGAAATCAACATAAAAAGTTTTCTAAGTGTAATGTGCGTATAGTTCAAGTCACAACTTCGTACAATACCGATAAGCTGTTTTTGTATATGCTCTTTTTTTAACAACTCTATATTTGCATGAATAGGACAAAAAATTTCTTTATCATTCAGACTCGGACAATCACTCTCGTAACGGTCACACAAAGAGAGTATCTCTTTTAACAACAATTCAAAGTTTTTAGCCGAAGAGGTCTGGCTCAAATCCAACAAAATCAAATCATCACTAAAATTTGCTTGTTCTATACTCCCTTCAATTAAATCCAATAACTTTTTAAAATGCGCATGTTCACTCAAGGCATCACGCAAAGTATCGGTCAATATTCCATCATTCGCTGCAATAATATAAAGCTCATTTGACTCTTTATAAATAGAACGATAAAGAGTCTCTAAAGCTCGAATTTTATCTTTTATTTCTATCTCAGTAAAGTCTTTAATATATTTAACATTAAACCCTTCAAATTCAAGCTCAGGAATATAGTCTTCA
>DCAF01000024.1:23333-27664 GCA_002311915.1 Sulfurovum sp. UBA1140
TTCCCTGAGATTGCTGCGTAGGCTGATAGGAGTTTGAAGAAGTTTTTTTTAGTTTGCATATTATTTTTCCCTTTTCCCTTGCTTAAATACAATATTTTTAAATCTTAAAAAACTTTCAAAAATTTTGAAATAGCTCTGTTTTTTATACCACCCCAAGGCATAGTCCTTTTTTGAGGATAGGTAACATACAAAAATCTTTTAGCTCGTGTAAAAGCTACATATAAGTTATTTTTTTCTTGATTGAGTTCGACTTCACTTTTTGCTCTATAATCAGGAAAAGTTCCCTCATCCATTCCCATTAAGAAGACAATATCAAACTCTTGTCCTTTCATGGTATGTACTGTACTAAGGGTTATTCCTTTGTGTTTAGTTGCACTATGTGTTTGCCCTAATGCCATTGCATTTTTAAATTGATGTAGTGATTTCCTATCTGTTTGTATTGCATAAGTATGCCAATGTTTTAAAAAATCATCTATATCTAAAATAATCATTTTCATTTTTTCTTCATTTTCTTCATTGATTTTTCCTTTAAAATCAGTAAAAAGTTTCTTTAAGTTATTTCCATCATCTTCTAATTCTAATAAAATTTGTAAAATATCTTTTTCTATACTCTCTTCTAAAGCATTTACAATATCTTCTAATGAGCTATTATCATTGATTAGTTTTAAACTACTTAACAATTTTTCTTTATGTAAAATATCTTGTGCATTAAGTTTTAATCTAAATCCTAAATCAAACAGTTTCATAATGTTAGACTCAAACTGAATATTACCTAAAGTCATTTTATAATAAAAAGGTATATTTTCTTCTTTTAATCCGTTTTCTAATTCATTAAATACATACTTATTTCTAGCAAGAACAACCATTTTTTCATAACTAATTTGACCTTCTATATTTTTATCATTTTCTCTTTTGATTAACTCTTTAATTTTATTCATAATCCATTTAGACTCATCAAATTCATCAGCACAACCAACTAGTTCAAACTCTCCATCAAGAGCTATATTTGAAATATCTTTAGCATGGGGTAAAATTTTATTGGCTGACTCTAATACTTTTTTTGAAGAGCGATAGTTTTCATGTAATTCAAATTTTTTAGGAGTAAAGTCTTTTATAAAATCTTTACTCATATAGTTTGATGATGAGCCTGTAAAATAAAATATAGATTGTTTTGGGTCTCCAACCATCATAATATTTTCATATTCATTATTTGTTAAAGCTAATAGAAGTTTATATTGAGCATTATTTAAATCTTGTGCTTCATCAACACAAATAGCATAAAAACTTCTTCTATATAATGCCGATATTCTAGGATAGTTGATAAACAATTTATAGGTAAGTAGCAATAAGTCATCAAAATCTATAGCATTTTGAGTTCTTAATAAATCTTGATAATTAATATAAAGTAAGATGATATTGTCATCATCAGTATGTTTATGAAACTCATCATCTGATATAAGCTCTCTTTTTACCTTAGAGATAAAATCAAGTGCTTTATATCTAAATGAAATTTTCTCTTTTTCACTATAAGAGTTATATTTTTCTACATATAAAGGAACTTGTTCTATAGCTTGTGAAATAAGCTCTAACCTGTCTCTATTATCTTCAAAAATATGAGGCATAGGAGATAATCCAATAGAACTTCCATGATTCTCTAAAACATATTGACAAAAACCATGAAATGTTCCAATAAAAAGTCGTTGTTGTATATTTTCAATATCGGAGTCTTTGAGTCGGTCTTTTATCTCTTGTCCTGCTTTGTTGGTAAATGTCAATGCTAATATTTGTCTTTTTGTTTTGGTTAAGAGATGTCTAATTCTCTCTGTGATGACTCGTGTTTTTCCACTTCCTGCACTTGCTTCCACATAGATTGCTCCCTCATCAGTAAATACTATCTCTTTTTGTTTTTTTGATAGATTCATGATTAATCCCCCTCTATTTGTAAAATTGTTCTAATTTTTTCAAAAAGAGAGATTACTTTTGTTGGTAACTCTTTTTCTGATAAGTAAATTTCGTGAGCAATAAGGGGAGCAAATTTGGTTTTTATACTTGTCATCTTCTCATATAACTGATTATCTGTATAGGTATTAATTTCTTGTTGTTTCGTTTCTTCTGTAGCTATTCTATGTTGTTCATTATTATATTCCAACAAAGATATAAAAACTTGTTTTATTTCATCTTGGAAACCATCATCTATTAGTTGTCTCTCAAAGTCACGAGTATCATCCAAAAAAATGACTACTTCAGTCTCTTCTTTAGTTGTTAGACTAGTAATAAGTTGTTTTTGCACACTTGTTTTAATTTCTCCAGCTTGGTCATTATCACTTATAATAATCCAAGGTATTTTAAAATCTTCTGCAAATCTAATAAATGGTAAATAGTTACCAAATCCTCCTACACCAATAAAATCAACACCAAGTTCAATGGAAGTTGTAGAAAAATATTTTTCAAATAGGAGAGGTAATGCTTGTTCTTCTGTTTCCCCTTCAAACAGAACTAAACATTTTGAAAAAAATATTTCTCCTCTAGTGTTAATAACTTGTCTTTCTATTTTTCTTATAGATTCACTATCTAAATTTTCAATATTAATTTTCCCACATTCAACAACTTCATTTTTATAAAAATTTCTAATTTCAAAAATATTTGAAGCACTTGCTATGTATGGTGAATGGGTAGAGATAATTTTTTGCCCTGACATAGAATTAATCTGAGAATATAGCTTCTTTTGAGCATTTGGATGTAGATGAGATTCAGGCTCTTCTATTGCAAGAATTGGGAAAAAAGGATTATCGTGAGAGCTAGATTCTAAAAGTTTAATAAAAGCTTTAAGTGTCAAAAGTGATGACCAACTTCGTGTACCCATTCCATGATGTTCCATTGGAAAACTATCTTGTTCGTTTCCATAGTAGATGGTTAACCCTTTATTTAAATCACGAACTTTTTTGGTAAAAGGAGTAATCTCTATGTTCTCATTGTTCGAGCCTATTGTTGAGTCTAAATCTTTTAGAGTTTCTCTAATATCACTTAAAATAGGACTATCAGTAACTGCTGTTTCATTTAAAGCTCTGATTTGCTCTTCAATAGCAACAAGAGCATCAGTAGAATACTCAATCTTTGAAAGCATTTTACCAAGATACGAACTTTTAGATTTTAAATCATCTAAAATATCTCTTTGAGCATCCATATAAAAAAATGGCATCTCTTCAAATTTAAAAGATTTTTTATTTCCATTATCTATACTATACCAATGCTCGTCACCATTTTGGAAGTTACTCCAATTATCTAAAATATATTGTTGAGTCGTATAAAGTGTTCTTATTGGGTCAAAAGTTATAATTGTTCGTAACGGTATAAAAGGTTTTTCTTCATTATATTTAATCCTACTAGTTCCAAATAATGTTTCCCATCCATCTGAAAAACCATTAATCTCTTGTTCCTCTGTGTCTATAGGTACAATTAATATATCTATTATAATTTTTTCCACACTCGTTCCATTTTCAATAAAAAAATCATCTTGTGTAATAAAGTGCCTATTCCCAAAAACAATTTGAAGTGCTTTTAAAAAAGAAGTTTTTCCTGCATTATTCATACCTGTAAGAACTGTTGTCTGTTCAAGTTTTACTTCGATATTTTTTAATCCTCTAAAACCATTGATACGGACTGTTTTTATTAGAATATTACTCATTATTTGTCTCTCCTACAAAGTACACATAGTACAAAGCTTATCTTTCTCAATCTCATCCAACATCTTATCATGCTCTGAGATAAAATCCATCTCTTCCATCATTGTACCATTTTTAATCGGTTGTCTTTTTCTCTGCTCTTCCATTCTTTTATAAGACTTTTTTATCTTATCAATATTGTCAGGCTCTATAAGTTTTGAGAGTGGCATATCTTTTATCCATGAGTAACCAGACTTTTCAAACTCCATTGCTTTTTTGTATTCATCAGGATGTTTTTCCCATAGCCATACCCACTCTATTTGACGCATAAAGAAACAGAAGTAACAACCTGAACGACTTCTAAAATACTCTATGTCATACTTTTCATCATAAACAACATCATAATAAGCAGGTAACCCTACCCCTGCATCATGTAAAATTCTTTTTACATCATTAAGAGTAATACCATCGTCTTTAAAAGGCATAACTGTCACAATATGTTCATCTGTAGGAATTAGCCCTTCTCTGTTTTCATCAGCTCGAATACCCACATAGTTGTAAATAGTATATTCTTTAAACTCCTGCATCGTATTTAAAAAAGTTTCAAGCTTCATCTTTCTTGTACACCATCGTTGAGAAGGAGAAGGGAGATAATCATTATGCTGTAAA
>DCAF01000060.1 GCA_002311915.1 Sulfurovum sp. UBA1140
AGTCTTTACTTGGTTTTAAAGCCTAATGATAAAAATAGAATTATGCCTTTGATTAGACTAATCATGAATCAGCTTCTTAGACGTTTACTTGAAGAGTTAGAGTTTGAAAATGGTAAGTCGATTAAAACCTATAAACATCGAATGCTCTTAATGCTTGATGAGTTTACAAGCCTTGGTAGATTGGGTATTTTTCAAGAGAGTTTGGCTTTTATGGGTGGCTATGGAATTAAAGCTTATATTATTATTCAAGATATAACCCAACTCTATGAGGCTTATGGGAAAGATGAATCAATATTATCGAATTGTCATATTAGAATTGCCTATGCTCCTAATAAAATGGAAACAGCTGAACTTTTATCTAAAATGTCTGGTACAACTACGGTAGTAAAGAGTTATACCACTACTTCAGGTAATAGAGTATCAGTGATGCTAGGACAGGTAACGGAGAGTTTACAAGAGATATCACGTCCTCTACTCACACCTGATGAATGCATGAGATTACCAGGAGCTAAAAAAGATAATAATGCACAAGTTATAGAAGGTGGTGATATGCTTATATTTATTGCAGGTCAAGCACCTATTTATGGGAAACAGATACTTTTTTTCAAAGACCAAGTTTTTTTAGATAGATCTAAAGTAGCAGCACCTAAATTTACCTCTCCTACTTCAACAGATGAATTTGATTATAAAGTAAAACTACCTTGATTTCTTTTTTGGCTTTGCGTTCTTTTCTTTTCGCATTTCTATTGGGAATGTTTGTCGGCTATGTTTCATGGGGTCAAAATCTTAGCTTCACAATTTTATCTTTATTTCTTTTTCTTGCTTATCTGTTAGTGGATAAACGGCAGCTACTCTTTGGGTTTGTATGGGCTTATTATCTTATGGCTAGTCGAGGGTTTTTATTTGGAGTTGAGCGTTATTATGAAAGTTTTGGATATGCTTTTTTGGCTTGGATTGCTGTGGCTACTCTTTCAAGTTTATTATGGGTTTTAATTTGGAGTGCATCTTTTAGAAAAAGGCTTTTATTATTTCCATTACTTTTAATCGTTCTGATATTGCCACCGATGGGTTTTATATCATGGGTTAATCCTTTACCTACTATTGCTCTAGTGCTACCAAACTTTGGATTTTTAGGAATTTTTATAGAGATAATCGTTATTTATAGTTTAGCTATTTTTTGGAAAAAATATGAGTATGCAAGATATTATCTGATAGCTCTTATCGTTGTTTTACTTGTCTTTATTTTATACTTTTCCCCACCTAAAGTAAGAGAGCACCCAGACATAGAAAGCATACAAAGTAATATAGAATATTTCCCTATGAGCTTTGATAAATCAAATGAGTATAAGATTTTAAAAATTTTTTTTCATAAAGTTGAAAATTCTAAAAGTAAAAATATTTTATTGCCAGAGAATGCTCTTGGAAACTATAGTTCTATTCAGTCTATGTTATGGCAAGATTTAGATAAAAGTAAAACAGTTTTTGCAGGAGCTACCATTTATAATGCTAGACGTAGCAAAAATATTAATGCTCTTTTAGAGATTACACATAACAGTAGCAAAGTTCTCTATAAGCAGAGAGTTCCTGTTTTAGGAGAGATGTGGAAACCCTTTATTAACAAGGGTACGGAAGCCACAATATTTGAAAAAGCGACTGTTAAAATCAATGGTCAAAAAACAGGAGTTTTTATTTGTTATGAACAACTTTTGGTTTATCCTTATCTGCAAACATTTTTTTATGAGCCTAAGATTTTAATTGGTATATCCAATCTTTATTGGGCTAAGGATACGAACATTAAATCTATTCAAAAAGAGACGATGGAGCTTTGGGCTATTTTATTTGGAGTTCCTTTGAGCTTTTCGGTTAATGGGTAGATAATTGATTATTTTATAATAAAAATGAAACAAGTATGCGATATTTATTATTTAATTTCCTATTTTATATATTTTATAGAACTAATATCTACAAAATATATATTTAGTTGAAAATATATGCTATAATTAGAACTTAATAAAAAGGTATATTATGTATTTTATTGGAAGAGAAGAAGAATTAAATATATTGGAGAGTCAATATATCAAAAATAAATCATCTTTTATAGCTGTTTATGGAAGAAGACGAATTGGTAAGACAGAGTTAATAAATCATTTTTTATCAAAAAAAGAGAGTATAACTTTTTCTGTTACAGGAGCGTATGATGTTAAAATAGAATATCATCTTGAAAATTTTGCCAATAAACTCTCTTTAGCTTTTGGTACAAAAAGGCAAGAGTTCAAATCATGGAGTAAAGCATTTTATTCTTTACAAGAAGAGATTGAAATAGTCGCGTCTAAAACAGATGAGAAAATTTCTATTTTTATTGATGAATTACCATGGTTAGCAGAAATGAGAGATAATGGTTTTAAAGGTGCCTTATCTCTTTTTTGGAATGATTTTGCTTCAAAAAGAGATGATATATTTTTAGTTGTTTGTGGTTCGGCTACTTCATGGATAATTGATCATATAATAGATGACCATGGGTCACTTGCTAATCGTATTACTGCTCAAATTCATTTAGAAGCTTTTTCTTTAAGTGAGACCAAGAAATTTTTAATTGCAGAGGGGCATAAGGGATTAAGTCATAAAAGTATAGTTGATTATTACATGGTTCTTGGTGGTGTAGCACATTACTTAACGCTACTTAATCCTTCACTTTCTTTTGTACAAAATGTACATGAGTTATTTTTTGAAAAGAATGGAATATTGAGAACAGAGTATAACCGTCTGTTTCGTAGTCTATTTAAAAATCATCAGACACATGAACTTATTGTTGACCACCTATCTTCATCATGGGGAGGACAAAGATTAATTGATTTGAGTAAAAAAAGAGGTTTAACTAAAGGAGTTGTTTTATCTAAAGCACTTAAAGAGTTAGAAGCCTCTAATATTATCACAAGAAGATATAAGTATAAACAAGTAAAAAGAGATGTGAGGTATGGACTAAGTGATCCTTTTATTTATTTTTTTAATAGATGGGTTAAAGACTCATCACAAATAGATTTCATAGGAGATAAAAGTTATTTTTTATCTTTGTATAAATCTCAATCGTATAAGTCTTGGTCTGGTTTCTCATTTGAAAGTATCGCTCATCAACATATAGCTGAGATTAAAAATGCTTTAGGTATTAGAGGGGTACTTAGTCGAAATTACTATTGGCGTAGTTTAGGTGAAGATTTAGAAAGTTCTGGAGCTCAAATTGATATTTTATTAGAAAGGGCAGATGATGTTGTAAATATTATAGAATGTAAATATCATACTCAATCTTTTACAATAGATAAAAAATATGCACAGGAACTTCTAAATAAACAGATTTCTTTTCAAGAGAGTAGTAATTATATGGGTTCTATTCAAATTGTCATGTTAACACTCTCTGGGGTTAAGCGAAACAGTTATTCTGATGAAATTGTTTCTATAAATTTAGATATAGATGCTCTTTTTGAGTAGAGAATTAAATAATTTATGTTAGTATCCTTATTACTTGTCCAGAGATTGACCAAGCTTTAGGGCTTCGGAATGTCATTACTTGTTAATGATGCTCTTCCAACTCCACGAGGAGAGGCAAGTATTACCTCCCTATACTAACAGACCTAACAACCTCTTTTTTACGAACTTTTTGATTGGTTTGATTTTTTTCTTTTTGAAGCTCTCTAGCTCTTTGTTGTAATATCTTAGATTTTTCCAAAGAATTCTCAATAATACGTTTCACTTCTTTTAAACCTTTTGTTTTAGCTAGGTCATTAAAGTCACTATTATTCGCTTTTATCTCTTCATCTGAAAAAGAGGGATAGATTAAATTCCTTCCTGTACTATTGGCTGCTTCAAATGCTTTGACATAGCCTACATTTATTTTGCCATTTAGTTCTAGTTTCTTGTCATTATCAGCAGCGAGTAAAATAGTACTGTTAGGGTATTGTTTATCAAGAGCTTGGGTAACTGGTATTAAGTTTCCAGAGTCCACAGCAACAATAACAGTTTTCCCTGTGGCTTCATGAATGGTAGCACCTGTAGCATAGCCTTCAACAATGATAAGTTCTTTTACTTTAGATAAATTTTGTTCTCCAATAATGAAGAAGTTACCCTCTTTTTTAGAGTACTTCTCAAACCCTTTGAAATTCACATTTATTTTTTGATTAGACCAATGTTTCCCCTCAATGTCTTGAAGAGGCATGAGTAAATTGTTTTTCTCATCTATTTTGAGATTATAGTTTTTAACATTTTTTTCTATTAAATAAGGGTGAGTATTATCAGAAGTACTGGCTTCTTTGAATTTACTTTGAGAAAGTAAAGCAGTCTCTTCATGTACCCTATCAAGCTCATTCTCTCGTTCAAGTTGTTTGGCTTGATTTAGAGCTTTTTGTCTGTCATGGTCCTCTTGTGTTAAGCCATTAGAAAATTCATAATCTGTAGCTTTCCAATTGTCTTTTGAACCCATTTTAAAGTTTTGTATAAAACCTGCAGGTACTCCATCCATATAGCCAACATAAGCTCCAGATTTTTTACCTCGTTTATCACCTACTACAGGCACTCGATGTATTTTACCATCCATAATAGGTTCATCATCAAGTAGTAAGCCTTTTGATTCTATGGCTTCTTTGAAAGAAAAGAGAGCTTGTCTTGTTGCGTCCGTTGTAAGGCTTATTGATTTAAGCTCTTGTTGCTCTATGCTCCAAGCTTTAAAATCATTAATAGCTAAACCTTTTGGGGCATACCATGATTTTTCTTTTTTATCCCATTTAGCCCCTGCTCTCTTTGCTTCTTCTTTCTCTTTATAGGGTACAGCTAGATAGGTATTGCGAGGGTAAAGGGTTTCTTCTTCAGATACCAATAAAGTTTCTTTTTGTTGGGTATTTGAGTTTTCTATATCTTGATACAAATTAGTGAGTATTGAGGTTAATTCTTGAAGTTCTTGTTTTAGAGATTCATTTATGTCTTGTTTGAGTAAAGTCTCTTTCGTTTTTAGAATAGCTAGGCGTAACTCTTCTAGCTCTATATTTTTAGAGAGTGAGGGTAAAGACTTTTGAAGTTGTTCTAGTTTTAGTTCATTGCTTTGCATTTGTTCTACAGCTCCTACAATTATATTTGAAAAGGATTCTTTGGTATTTAACTCTGGTTCTTGCTCAATATCATCTTCTTTATTCTCTAATTTTTCTTTTTCTTTTTGTTCTTTTTGTAGATTTGTTATAAACGATACAATTTTTGAGGCATCAGCAGAGGCTTTAAAAATCTCACTTGGTTTATCTTCTAAAATAGAAACCCAATTATCAATATAAGCATGATGTTGTGAGGGGTCAAAGTCAATTCCTATTTTTGCTGAGAGCATGTACGAACCTATTTCTGCTTTTAGTTCTTCTTTGGCATAAGCGATTGACCCAAAAGGATTACTCATGTCTCTATTCAATCTACTCTCATGACCTGTCCAATG
>DCAF01000080.1:0-4537 GCA_002311915.1 Sulfurovum sp. UBA1140
CTTTCTTAGTTTCATCTGTTTCCTTAATAAGTTTGGTATTTGTAATTTTTTATCAGAGTAATTCTACCAAAAATCACCAAACCATAATATTAATTCGGGTATAATTCGCCCGATTTTATCGCTTCTATTCAATGAAATAGAAAATCTGATAAGAAAGGGGGTGCTTGAAACATGCCAGGAATTAAACTTTCACCAAGAGATACATTTGATGACTCTTACCGAAAATTCAAAAGACAGTGTGACAGAAACCTAATCGTTACTGAAGCCAGAGCTAGACAGCACTATGAGACAGCAACAGAAGCTCGTAAAAAAGAAAAAATTGCAACTCGTAAAAAGATTCTTAAGAAACTTTATATGCTTAGAAGATATGAGGCTAGACTGTAACCAGTTCTTTACATCTTTTTCTAAATCACCATTTGGTGGTTTAGAGTTATTACCCATACTCCATTTATTTCCCCCATTTTTTTAAACTATTTAAGATAAAATACACCCATTATTTTATGCAAAGGTTTCACCCATGACATTTACATCACCACTACAACAAGATGCCATTAAGATTATGCTTTTAGGCTCTGGAGAGCTTGGCAAAGAGGTTGCCATTGAAGCCCAACGACTGGGCATTGAGATTATTGCCGTTGACAAATACGAGAATGCCCCTGCTCATCTCATTGCCAATCGTGCGTATGCCATTGACATGCAAGACAAAGAGGCAGTTATGGAGTTGATAGAACGTGAACAACCCACCTATATTCTGCCCGAAGTAGAGGCAATCTCTATTGATGCTCTTTTTGAAGCCGAAGCCAAGGGATTTCATGTTATTCCCAATGCAGAAGCTGTTAATAAAACCATGAACCGTAAAAATATTCGTGTTTTTGCTTCAGAAGAACTGGGTTTGACCACCAGTGGCTATCAATTTGTCAAAACACTCGAAGAACTTAAAAAAGCAGGAGAAACAATAGGTTTCCCTTGTGTTATTAAACCTGTCATGAGCAGTTCAGGACATGGGCAGAGCATTGCTAGAAGTGCTAATGATATAGAGAAATCTTGGGAAATTGCCAAAGAGGCTCGTGGAGATGCGAGTGAACTTATTGTTGAAGAGTTTATTAAATTTGATTACGAAATTACCCTGCTTACCACACGAACCGAAAATGAAACAGTATTTTGTGAACCCATTGGACATATTCAAAAAGATGGAGACTACATCTTATCATGGCAACCGATGCCAATGAGTGATGCAACGTTACAAAAAGCCAAAGATATTGCCAAAGCCGTTACCGATGGTCTAGGTGGTCGTGGTATTTTTGGGGTTGAATTTTTTGTTAAAAATGAAGAGGTTTACTTCTCGGAACTTAGCCCACGCCCTCATGATACAGGAATGGTGACCCTCATTACCCAATCCCAAAGTGAATTTGCACTGCATATTAGAGCTGTATTGGGTCTTCCACTCGATTATACTTTTTATGGAGCAGGAGCTTCAGGAGCCTACAAAGCTAAAAATGTGTCGCTTAATCCAAGACTAGAAATTCCAAACAGTGCTTTTACCACCAACAGTTTTGTGAGAATATTTGGTAAACCAGAATCGCATATTGGTCGTAGAATGGCAATATCTTTGGTACTCGATAATGATGTTGAACTAGCAAAGAGAAGAGCATTAGAAATTGTAGATGGGATGAGTGACCAATAGGTTAAAAAAATAAATAGGATAACTTTACTCCTATTTATTAAAATCTTATCCATTCTAAATAAAAACAAGCTATAATCCAACAAAATTATAATTATAAAGGATTACAATGATTAAAAAAATCATTCTTTCACTCTTGGGACTTATTGTTATTGCAGGTGTTGCACTCTTTCTTATTAATGGTAAAGATACTTATGACGCAAGTAAATATAGCACCACTGCAACCGATGGATTTAATGTAGGGTCAAAAATAACCTTTACCCTACCAGACCAATTTGACAAAGCCCACGCATTAACCAATGATACTAAAACACTTATTTTGGTCTTTGCCAAAGCAACAGGTCATACCGTTAAAGAGTTTTTAAAACAAGAGAGTAAAACCTTCTTGCCTGAACATAATGCTCTTTTTGTTGCCGATATTAGTCCTATGCCAACAGTAATTAGAAATACTTTTGCACTACCTGATCTTAAAAAAAGTGAGTATTCGGTACTACTTATTTATGATAAAGCCATTGCAAAACAGCTTAAAAATGATACCCAAGCTGAAAAAATTGCCATTGTTACTTTAAACAACGGTACGGTTGAAGCAGTTAAATACGTTGCCACTGCCGAAGAGCTTAAAGCTGAACTAAAATAACTGACCACAAAATAGATACCTTTGGTTACACCCAAGGGTATTATTCTTCTTTTTTATCATATTTTAACACTTTTTTAATTAGTAGGTATTAAGCATTTTTTCAGTATAATTAAAAAATTCTTAGAGTATATGGAAGATTTACACGCTGAATATATTACAGGAAATATAAATAAAGAGGAGTTTAAACAGGGCATTATTAATCCCCCAAACTCTCTTGTAATTTCCTATTAAATAGCCAAGGTTTTAATATATCTTTAACAACTTTCTCACTACAATTCGCCCATCAACACAAAAAGGAAAATAAAATGTTAGCAGAATATCGAGATGAGATTACACAACTTAAACAGACCAATGCCCACTTCAGAAGAATTTTTAATGATCATAATGAATTTGATCAAAAAATACAAGATGCAGAACATGGTAGAATTGGTATGAATGACATTGAAATTGAAATTATGAAGAAGAAAAAACTTCTGTTAAAAGACGAGATGCTCAAAATAATTTTAGATTCTAAAAAAGTTTAGAACCTTCTCTTCCTCTACTCAAGAGGAAGACTCTTCATAATTTACCATTACTTTTAAAATTTTAAATTTTTTTTCATAAAAAAGCAGTTTATTTCATATTTTTCTTGAATTAATAAACTAATTTAGCAGTTTAATAATTTTTTTATAATATAATTAGGAACAAACTTAATATTTTTTTAAAAAAAGGATGTAGTTGTGATTCTTAAAGAAAACCTACTAAAACCCATTCACTACTATGATACTGCTTTAATATCCATTATCCTCTCTATGGTTACAATTCCTTTTTTATGGTTTATCTCAAAGGGTGATATACGATGGATTATTACCTCTGAAATACTCTGGAGCGTGGGTATATTTTCTATTTTTCATCCATTTATACGCTATATATTCCCCTACATGTTGACCAAAATGGGTACCTTTTTATTGTCATCTATTCTTGCTTTACTCACCATTGGAATTAATATTAGTATTATGCTATTGCTACTTCCCAATAGAGATATGGAGATGATTTTTAACCATACTCTTTTTAATATCTCATTGAGTAATATCACACTTTTTGTATGGTTTTATATCTTAATCGCAGGAACACTACTATTAAATTTAGAGTTACGCCTAAGTATCATTAGCAGTCGGCATAAAAAATTCTTGCAAAATTTAGCTTCAACACCACTCTTTAGCTATAACCTCTTTAAATATTATAGTGAAACACTGTTGGTCTTTATCTTTCCTATTGCTCTACTCTTCTGGACAGAAATCACCTACAGCAGTAGACTACTTTTAGGTCTGCTCTCGATTGGTACTGGTTTTAGCCTATTTATCTATAGATTAGAGAGCCAAACAGCCATGCAACGCGTTACCACATCACTGCTTTCTTTAATTGCTATTTTTGTCATCAATGTCAGTGTTGTTAATCTTTTTGGTATCGAAAAAATTCCTGCAACACACGTTAAAGCACGTATTAGCAACCATGAAGTTTTACTTGACCTAGAAGCAGATGCCATTAATCGACCATCATTTCAATTCAGCACCAATCAATACAATGCCAACACATCCGTCTATAGAGTTCTTTTCTCAATTCCTCAAATAGGACTTCACGTAGGTCACAGAGTCGCCACCATTCCCAATCAGGCAATCACCATCAAGGCATCACAAGAGCAGTATACCGTTGAAGACCAATACAACAAAACACTTTTAACCTTGGAGCGATGATGATTTTTAAAACCACAAGTTTAAGTCATCTATTTAGTCAACCCTGAAAAGTCCAAGAGAGACTTGAAATAAGGCTATCTCTCTCTAAGATAGAGGGTTTAACCTTTTTAGGAACTAAAGAAGCTATTATATACTTCCCCTTACTCTATCACCCCAACCTCTCCCCCACCAACTCATTAACAACCTTAGGATTCCCCTTCCCCTTAGTAGCTTTCAAAACCTGCCCCACAAAAAAGCCCAAAAGCTTCGTATTCCCTGCTCTAAACTTCTCCACATTCTCAGGATTTTTAGCAATAACCTCATCAATAATAAGCAAAATAATAGCAGGGTCACTTATTTGAACAAGTCCTTTAGTTTCAACTATCTGCGTTGGGTTCTCTCCACTCTTGGTCATCTCTTCAAAAACTTGTTTGGCAATCTTACTTGAAATAATCTCATCATCAACCATTTTTATAAGTTCGGCTATCTGAATGGCTGTAAATTTCA
>DCAF01000080.1:4690-5511 GCA_002311915.1 Sulfurovum sp. UBA1140
GAGAGTTTTTCATCACGAGCCAAGGTATTGGCAACTTCATAGTTTAGTTTAAGTTCAGTCGTGTACTTATCAAAAATCACCTGTTCCTCTTCACTCATGGCTACTACTTCGCCATCTATTTGCACTTTTTTAGTCTCAGATTTAGGTGCTTGTTGAGGTGCTTTTTTCTTTTTAGCCGAAGACTCTTTAAGCCCTACAATCTTGTTAAAAACAGGCTTTTCATCCGTATAATCAAGAGGGTCAGCATAAAAATACCCCTCTCTCTCAAACTGAAATCTAACATCTGCTCTATGCGTAATAACAGCAGGTTCTATAAGTGCATTTTTAATGATTTTTAAAGAGTTTGGGTTTATATCTTCTACTCCCTCAGGTGCTTCGTTTGCAAAAAGTCTATCATAAACTCTTACTTCAACGCTTTTAGCCTTGGTGGCATCTACCCATTGAATGGCACTTTTAACTTTGATACCACTGGTGTCTGCACCACTTTTAGAATCAGGACTGTACTCTGCTTTTATCTCTACGATATTACCGTTAGAGTCTTTAATAACCTCTTTACAAGTGATGATATACGCATACTTAAGCCTTACAGGTTGTAGAGGCGTAAGTCTAAAGTAACCTTTTGTAGGGTTCTCCATAAAATCATCACGGTCAATATAAATCTCTTTAGAAAAAGGGAGTTTTCTTGTCCCCTCTTTGGGTACATCGTGTGGGTAGTATGAAGCTTTAATCTCTTCTGAACCCTCATAATTTACAATGGTCACTTTTAGTGGGTTAAGCACACACATCACTCTTGGTACTTTTGTATTTAAATCATCTCTTAT
>DCAF01000080.1:5630-5878 GCA_002311915.1 Sulfurovum sp. UBA1140
AAAATAGATTCAGGTGTATACCCTCTTCTTTTGTACCCTGCGATAGTAGGCAGACGAGGGTCGTCCCAGCCAGAAACCACTTCTGCTTCAACCAACTCTAAAAGCTTTCTTTTGCTCATAACCGTATAGTTAATCCCCAACCGTGCAAACTCATGCTGATAAGGTCTTGGAGTCACAAGCCCTAGCGTATCTAAGACCCAATTGTAAATATCACGGTTGTTTTCAAACTCTAGCGTACAGATAGAGTG
>DCAF01000080.1:6117-6632 GCA_002311915.1 Sulfurovum sp. UBA1140
ACCGAACGCTTGGCATACTTGCTTCTTTTTCCTGCTTCTGTAACTGTTCCACGAAGTTTACGCATCTCTTCTTCGTTGGTACTGTCTACATAAGCTTTACCCATCTTAATAAGTTGGGTAGCATAGGCATGAATTTGAGGAAAATAATCAGAAGTATAACGCACGTTTTTATCCCACTCAAACCCAAGCCACTCTACAGCATCTTTGAGTGCTTCTACATATTTCGTATCTTCTGTGGTGGGGTTGGTGTCGTCCATTCTAAGGTTACAATGACCCTTATAATCTTTGGCAATACCAAAATTGATAGTGATGGATTTGGCATGACCGATATGTGGGAAACCATTTGGTTCAGGAGGAAACCTTGTAACTACCTTTTGGTATTTGCCTAGTTTTAAATCTTCTTCAACTATTCTGCGTAAAAAATCTTTGCTCTTATTCATATTGTTAAACCTTTTTGATGTGAGACTTTTTGATATTGTTTTTTAAGAGGTGTATTTTAACAGATTAGTGCTTAT
>DCAF01000023.1 GCA_002311915.1 Sulfurovum sp. UBA1140
GCTCTTCTGCGTTTGCTACTGCTTCTTCAACAGTCTCTGCGATAATACCTCTTGGTGTTGGTACACCGTATTTAGCAAAAACCTGTTTTGCCTGATATTCATGAATATTCAATTGGGACTCCTTCATTTTTTTAAAGTTGAGAATATTATACGCTTAAGAGGGATAATATGGAGTTAATCATTATATAATGAGGAGTTAATTTATCGTAGTTGTTGAATATCTACACATTCATTTTTTTTCATACAATATTTATTCTTGTGAACTACTATTAATACTATTTTTTATGTGTAGAATAGAAACAGTTTACTTTATTAATCATAAATTTAATTTTTTACTTTATTTTAGTTTATATCAAGTATTCATCAAAAAAATAGTGCTATTATACATACCATAGAAACTAATCAATCAAATAAGGGAAACTTATGTTAAACGATAAACATACTACGGTACTAATGGAAGAGGGCTATATGAGGATACACATTGAGTATACCAATGCAAAATCTCGTTCTTTAATCTGTGATACCATCGGAGAGGTCGAAAAAGAGTTCGATGTCACCCCAGAAGTATTGCACCGAAGAATTGATACAGATGGGGGTACATTTAGCATTGAATTTAGTGGTGACGACTACACCTCTACCAGAACCTGTGGTGAATTTATCGAAAGACTATTAAAAAAACTTGATATTCCAAAGTGTGATTATTTATAAATAACCACCAACCTATCGCTTATCAAAACCCTCTGTAGCTGAGTTTTCAACTCTGGCTGAATCATCAATGCTGTAGAGTAAACCCCCGATTCAACAACCAACGAAGAGATAACTGTTGCAGAGATAATCTTGTTCTGTAACGGCTCTTTACCTATAATATGAGAGTAAATTTTATCTTCTATTTTCTGATGTCGTTCATACGAAGCAGAGGTGGTGAGTGCTTGGTTCTTTAATTGAACATGGGTGATATACTCTGTGGGATTGAGGGGGTTTTTAATACCCACACTAAAAGGCTCTTGGTTGGGCTTGGTTCCTAGTGCATAGATGTCTCCACCAAAATTAATAAGTGCAGACTCAATTTTCTCTTTTTTTAATATTTTTACTGCAAGGTCAACAGCAAACTCTTTTACAAAACCTCCTAAATCTATTAAAGTATGTGGGTTATCAAATAGTATTCTATTTTTTTTAATTTTAAAATGCTCTGCCCCCACAAAAGAAATTAGTTCTGCTACCTCATCTTCTAGCTTGGCAATGCTCGTCTCTTTTCTACTAGCAGTGAGTGTTCCCATGGTAATATCAAAAATACCTTTGGTTCGTGTATGATAACGTTTGGCTCTAATTAGTAAATCTTTGGTCTGAACATCAAGCTGTTCTACTTTTCGCTGGTTAATTTGTGAAAGCAATGAATTAGGATTATAAAAATTGTATTTTTGTTCTAAACCTTTAGCCATCTCTAAAATTTTACCAGCAATCTTGCGTGACCTATTGGCATCATCACAAAAAATATGCACTTCACACGGCGAGGTCATCACCGTGAATCTGTAGATATGTCGTTTAGTATCTATATTTAATCCCTGTTGTTAACATGGTGGCATCTAACCCTGTCGATTGGGTATAAAACTGCCCACCCAAATTATAACTAATTTTATCATTTTGTCTAAAATCAACACTTAGTTTATAAGTAAAGGCATCAAAATCACTCAATCGTTCATCGCTAGAAGCAACCACTTCATTGGTAAAGAAATCTTTTGAACCATTATAAAAATCAGCTTGAGTTTGAGTATAGTAACGTAACCCTGCTCCAAAAGTAAACTTCTTATTTAGTTTATAGTAGAAATCATTATTAATTGTATGTGAGCTTATATCCCAATCATCATTATAAAAACGATACCCTAATTGGTAGCTAATATCATCGTTTAACATGGTTATGTATTTTATATCCAAACCATAACCCAATCGTGTATCGGGTCGAATTTCATTAACCAATCGGCTATCGGTTTGATAATCTCGAACTATCAAACTGTGTGGATTGGTCAAATAACCATCATCCGAAGCCATAAACCCTGCTATTTTTACCGATGATTTGGCATTTAATACCTGTGTAACTCCTGCTTGAACACTTATACTTTGAGAGGTCTCCTTAGCAGTTGCCCCACTACCTGTGTCATAATCATATAATAAAATCTCATTATAACTGTAAGCCACACCAAGGCTTAATGAACGGTTGTGTGACGCATCGGTATAGTGCATATACTCAAGCGAAAGGGTTTTAGAATCAAAATCACTCTCTCGTGAGTAGTCAACTCCTGTATAGAGTTCATCTCTATTCTCAAATCGAGTGGTTAAAAGCAGAGAGTAGGCATTTCGCTTCTCATCAAACTCCTGTTTTCCATGGGTATAGTCACCACTATTGGTGCGACTACTCGCTCCACTACCACTATCAGGCAGATAACTCGGCGTTGCTCCACTTACCGAATCGTGTACAAAGTCTGCTTTAATGGTATAATCGGTACCAATGTCATAACTCGCACTAATCGATGGGGCTTTAACACTCACGCGTGAATCGCTTTCATCATATTGAAGATACTCTACGCTCACATAATTTTCAGCCTGTAGCAGTGCCGAAGCCATAATACACGAAGCAGTTATTTTACTTAATTGCATCCACAACCTCCCCCAGCAATACCACCACCTCCACGTGATGCCTCTTTTGAAAAATAGACATGTGCTTCAAACTTTTTTACCTCGGGGTGTAGCCCCTCATACTGCATTATATCGATTGCCAAGGTCTCTTTCTCCCATGGTTTTACTGCTTCTATCATACTACACCCCATAAAAAAGAGTGGTACAGAAAGTAATAGGCTTAACTTTATCACTTTAGCTCCTTTAAATCTTTGACAATACGTTCATCAATATCCTCAACTGCTCCAAAAATAACATGAATAACTTTACCATTTCTCATATAATAAAGGGCAGGAAAACCTACAGGGTCAAAAGCTTCAACCAACAGTTTATCTTCATCATAAATAACCCTAAAAGGTAAATTAAGGCTTTTTACAAATGCTTCACCCACTTCCCTTTTGGCATCAACATTAATACCAATGACCTCTACCAATTTTTCATTATAGATCTTGCTCACCAAAGGAAGCTCTTTCTTACAAGATTTACACCACGAAGCAAAGAAATCAATCAGATAGATGGTATCGGGTTCCATATTAAGTTTTTGAAGAACCACCTTGGTCTGATTCACTTCATTACTTTGGGTTGCCATCAAACCAATGGTTGATAAAAGTAGAGTATAAAACAGTTTTTTTAACATGACTTATCCTTTTATATAAAAAATTCTAATGTCAGTATATAATGGAAAAGTTAACCAAGTATGAATTAAAAAAGAAAAAAAAGGAGATAATGAGCTGGGGAAAGCCCCCCAAACCCATCACAAAGAGGTTTAAAAAACCTAACTTTTAATCAAAAAAACCACCATCACGTAAGATAGCAATATTTTCGTTGATGGCTTCAACCGATTTAGCAAACTTCGCTTTGGTATCTTCATCAAACTCAAGTTCAATAATTTTCTCGACACCATTGGCACCAATCACACATGGTACTCCTACAGTTACATCGGTATAACCATACTCACCATCAAGCATGGCACAACTTGGAATAACTTTTTCCTCATCACTTAGTATCGCTTCAACCATAAATGAGATGGCACGACCAGGAGCATAAAATGCTGATGTTTTTAGATATTTTACTATTTCAGCACCACCATTTTTGGTCTTATCAACAACATCAGCAATATCCTCTTTCGATAAAATCTGAGTCAAAGGCATACCACCAATACCTGTCACTTCTGGATAAGGTATCATGTTTTCACCATGGTCACCTATGACAATGGCTCTGGTCTGTGACGCTCCAAATCCTGTCTTTTTAAAAATTTGATAAGCCATTCTTGAGCTATCCAACGCTCCACCCATACCGATGATACGATTTCTATCCCAACCTGTTACTTGATGTACCACATAAGTCATCACATCTAAAGGATTAGAGACACAAAGAATAATGGCATTGGGTGAGTATGCTTTAATATGCCCACTTACCTCTTTAACAATACCTGCATTGATGTTAAGTAAATCTGCTCTGGTCATATCTTTTTTTCTAGGAACTCCTGCGGTAATCACCACCACATCACAATCACTTAAATCTTCTGGTTTAATTGCGGCCCTTACAATCGTACCTCTTGGAGCGTAGTTGGTGGCTTGGGCAATATCTATCGCTTTACCAATCGCTACATCTGGGAAAATATCATAGAGCAGAATCTCATGACATGTTCCACTCAATGCCAAAGCATACGCTGCACTTGCACCTACGGCTCCTGCTCCTACTATTGCTACTTTTCTTCCTGTCATATTATTTACCTTTTGAAATTTTATTATGTAGGGTGGCTTTTCCAACCCACCACTTAAATTGCTGCGTTGAAAACAGCACCCTACGGATTTATTTTACCTCTAGTCCAAATGTAAACCCAGCTTTTACCTTTTCGATAAGCACTGGAACCACATCGGTGTAGTCACCCACAATAGCAAAATCAGAATTGCTAAAGATGGTCTCTTTGGCATTGTTGTTAATCGCTACAATGGTATCCGCCTCTTTCATCCCTGCGATATGCTGAACGGCACCAGAGATACCAATCGCCACATAAACTTTTGGACGAACTGTTTTACCTGTTTGACCGATTTGTCGAGCATACTCAGATACACCCTCATCAACCATAACACGACTTGCAGCCCACTCAGCGTTTACGCCTTGTTCTTTGAGTGCTTCTGCTAAATCTTTAACCAGTTGCATACCATCACTTGTTGTTCCTCTACCACCAGCAACAATAATATCTGCTTCAAATAGACCTTGCATTCCACCTTCACCAATAACCGTCTCAATGATTTCAGATACGAACTTTGACTCATCTAGTGTTGGTGTAAATGGTGTAATCTTACCTTCTCTGCTATCGTCTCTATTGGGTACTTCAAATGTTCCTGCTCTTGCAGTTGAAATTTGAGGACAGACAAAACCGATAATGGTTGCCAGTTTAGACTCACCATAAGTTGGTCTTCTTGACTCTAAGATAGGAGCATAAATAACTTGCTCTTTGGTCTCTTTATTTCGGTGTTTATGCTCACCGATAAGCAGTTGTGTACAGTCGGCTGTTACACCTGAACCTGCTTTTACCCCAATTCTTGGAGCCAATTCACGTCCTGCTGTGGTCGCTGCAAAGAGTGCAATTTCAGGGTTTCTCTCTTTAATAACTTGTGCAAAAGTTTCAGAGAATGGCAAAATACGATACTCTTCAAGTCTCTCATCCTCGACCACGATTACCTCATCAGCACCATGTGCAATAAGCTCTTTTGCCAAATCGCCAACATTCTTACCAATAAGAAGGGTGGTTACGGTTGTTCCCTCTTCTAAAGAGTTAGCCAAGTCTCTTGCAGGTGTCAAAAGCTCTAAAGATGGTCTTGAAATTTCACCTTTTACTACCTCTGCCCAAGTTAAAACACCAGAAGCACCTTTTCTAAAGTCAATTCTCTTAAGCGTATCATCTACTTTTTTGGCTTTTTTGGCTTTCTTCTCTTTGACTTCAATGGTATTTTTGCCCTCTGCCATCTGAGCCAAGAGTGCATCAACCAACTCTACTTCATTGTGACCCTCTGCAACTTTTGCAGGAGCTCTTTCATTTTTGATGGTAGCCACTTTTGATACAATGGTTGGACTTCCATTTTCACCAGGAATTCCAATACCAATAAACTCTGTACTCAAATTAACATCATCAATATTTAACATCTTGATTTCAGCTTTTCTAGCTCTAATAGCACCACTTAGAGTCGCTCGTCTTGGATCGATTCCTGTTGGTGTAAAACTCATTGCACAAGGAAGAGGTAGGCTCATCATCTGATAACCCCCCTCGATAATTCTCTTGGCATGAACTCTACCATCTACAAAATCAGCTGTTTCGATAAAGGTTCCCTGTGGAATCCCCATAAATTCAGCAACTTGTGAAGGTACATGGGCTGTATCACCATCAGATGTCTGACGACCTGCCACAATGATAAAGTCCTCATCCAAGCCTTTTCCAAAACCTAAATATTTCAACAGATGAGAGATAGCCAAACCAGTAGCATAAGTATCCGAACCACCCAATCTTCTATCACTCAGCAGATACGCCTCATCATAACCCATCGCCAACGCTGCCTCTAGTGAGACGGTAAACGAAGGAGGTCCCATGGAGCATACTATAAGTTTTGCATCAGGGTATTCACTTTTGATTTGAAGACCAGCTTCCAATCCATATTGACAGTCGATGTTGATAATCGACTTTGCTTTGGTTCTATCCATTAGACCATCATCACCCATTCTCATCTCAGATGGTAGTGGCACCTGTTTCATTAAACTAATTATTGTCATATTTTTTCTCCTTCTGCTTACATATAGTTATATTCTGGACCATCGCCACCATAAGGTGTTGTCCAAGTTATTCCACCGTTAGGTGATTTAATGTCACATGTTTTACAGTGTACACAGTTCTCTGCGTGGAGTCTTAGTGATTTAGCACCACTCTTTCTATCGACATGAAGCTCATAAACCTCAGCAGGACAAGCCGCCGCTACTGGCATACCATACTCTTCAATGTTGGATGATTGGAACTGCTCTGGATTGGTAACCACAAGGTGAGGTACTTGATGTTCATCATGCATCGCTTTTGAGTGGAATACTCCTGTTACTTTATCAAAAGTAATCTTTTTGTCCCACTCCAGTTTTCCTGCAAATCGCTCTGCAAAAGGAATACCTTTATAGTCAGAAAGTGTTTGCGTCTCATCCGCATCAGCAATGGTTTTAGGTACAAATAGACAAGTACCACCCGTTACGAGCTGAATTCCCATCTTTAATCCACCAAGAATCATACCATCATTCATAACAGCTCTCATATTTCTAATTGGGTACATCTCTTTATAGATAAAGCTGTTGTTTACCCGCTCTTCATACTCTGCAAGTGTCTCTTTGGTGGTATCACCTTTAGTAAAGGCACTCATGGCTGTTCTAGCAGCACAGATACCTGAACGAATTGCCAAGTGAACCCCTTTAAGCCTAGCTGTTGTTAAGAAACCAGCACTGTCACCAACAATCATCAAATTGTCTTCATAATATTTTGGCATAGAGTTCCATCCACCCTCAGGGAGTGTTTTGGCACCAAATTCAACCACACTACCACCCTCTAAAAATTTAGAGACATACGGGTGAGTTTTCCATACCTGCATTGCTGCGTGAGTATCAAAGCTTGGATCTTTATAATCAAGACCAACCACCAATCCAAGAGCAACTCTATTGTCGGTTAATCCATAAATAAATCCACCACCAAACTCTGATTTATCTTCAAGAGGATAACCAAAGGTATGATAAACAGCACCTGCTTCAATGTTCCCCTCAGGAACTTTCCAAATCTCTTTAACACCTAAAGAGTAGATTTGTGGATTCTTACCCGAATCTAAATTAAATCGGGTGATAACGTTTTTAGTCAAACTTCCACGTGTCCCCTCAGCTAAAATTGTAATATCTGCTTCAACAACGGTTCCAGCTTGATAATTCTTCTGTTTTTCACCATTATGGTCAACACCTGTATCTTTGGTCTTAACTCCTGCTACTTTACCATCTGCATCATAAAGCATATCATCAACAGAAAATCCTGTGTATATCTCTACACCTTTACCCTCGGCAATTTTGGCTAAATATCGACAAACTTCTGCCAATGAAGCAATATAATTACCCTCATTATTCATATATGGTGGATGAAATGGCAATTCCATCTGACCACCACTACCTAACTTTACAGTTACATCGGTTGATACTTTTGAATCAAACGGAATACCGTCAAACTCCTCTTCAGTTAGCAATGATTGAAAAACTTTTGGTCTTATTACTGCCCCTGAAAGTATATGTGAACCAATTGAACTACCCTTTTCAATGAGCATTATTCTCTTCTCTTGACCGTTCTGCTTGAGATTGTTAGCAAGCTCAATTGCTGTGGCAAGACCAGCAGGTCCTCCTCCAACAATAAGTACATCAGTTGAAATAACGTCTTGATTATCCATTAAGCACTCTCCCTAAATTTATAAAATCACTTCACAACCATACCTCGTTCATTTTTCCCTTCTCTCTGTTCAAGAGAACCCTTTTAATAGTAGAATGAAAAAACCATAATATAATAAAGCGTTATTAAACATATCAAAATTTTAAATAATTTGCAAATTAGGAAATGGTGAATTTCTATGAAATAGTGTTTTGTGGAGAAGAGTAACAGTTATGCAGATAAATGATAATAAGTATAATTTATTTTTATCAATCAATCAAAAGGATAAATCCTTCTGATTTGGTCTTAAATTTAGGATAATCTCCTATTTTTCATCAAAAAAGTTTAGTTCATAAAGCTTATCAACCATCTCTTGAACCGATTTAACAGAGTTTGAAAATCGCTCTTTTTGACAATAGTCTAACTTAAAGTCATCCATAATCTTCTCGACACCACCTGCTCCAATCATAACAGGAACACCCGAGACAATATTATTGGCTTCAAACTCTCCTTTAAGATAGACAGCACAAGAGTGAACCTGTTTGGTATCTTTTAAAATAGCATCTACCATCACCGTTGTAGATTTTGCAGGAGCATAATAAGCAGAACCATTACCTAAAAGCTTAACAATTTGACCTCCACCATTTTTGGTCTTGTCTACAATCTCTTTAAGTTCTGTTCGAGTAATAAGGTCATCAATAGGAATACCAGCTACGGTTGTAAATCGAGTTAACGGAACCATTGTATCACCATGACCACCCATAACTGTCGCACGAATTTGTCCTGCACCAATTTCTAGCTTTTCATAGATAAAGTGAGCCATTCTAGCTGAATCTAAAATTCCTGCCATACCTAAAACTCTCTCTCTTGGAAAACCTGTCTCTTTAAGTGCAACATAGGTCATAACATCCAGTGGATTAGAGACCACAATAACCACTGCATTAGGAGCACACTCTTTAATTTCTCTGGCATAGTTTTTTACGATTTCTGCATTTTTAAGCAGTAAATCATCTCTGTTCATTCCAGGTGTTCTAGGAGCTCCTGCGGTGATAACCACAATATCAGAATCAGCCATATCGGCAGGAGTCTCGGCTGCTGTTACAATCGTATGTGCTCTTGCTGCATTGGCAGCTTGTGACATATCAAGGGCTTTTCCTTTGGCTACATCAATATTTCTACCCCGTAGTACAACATTATGACATGCACCGTTCATTGCCAAAATAAACGCTACTGTTGAACCAAAGTTACCTGTTCCAATAACCGTGACCTTTTTACCTTTTGCCATTTCAATCCTTTGTATTATAAGTTAAATTGATTTAATTATATCGTGACTAGGTAACAGAGATGTAACATTAGGTTGAGAAGAGATTTGTTTTTAGGAGTTTGCGAAGAGTAGAAACACTATTAAATTAGATAACATCATTTACTTCACCTTTAACCAAAAAGTTATATACTAATATCACTATTTAGTAAGGATATATCATGAAAAAATCACTTTTAATCATTGCATCAACAACACTGCTCTTCTCGACAGTTCACAGTGCCAGTTTTAACTGTATCAAATCTACTTTGGAATAGCAAAGTTCTGTGTCCAGTAGTATATATAATCTGCATTATCATCTTTGACCATTGCCATGCCTACTTCGGTAAATTCGGTATTCATAATATTTGCACAATGTCCATCACTGCTTAAAAGTTTTTGAACTGCTTTTTCTCCTGTGTCGATAGTAGTCCCTCCTGCAATATTTTCAGCAATTTTGCTCCAAAGGTAGCCATAGTTGTCGATGCGTTCTCTAAAAGAGCTATTTTTTCCCAATATTTGACCTGTCCAATCCGATGCAGTTCCTGAACCACTATGAGAAAAGCTATTGCTAGTGGTTAAATCTTGCGTATGTTCATAGGCAGATTTATACAATTTTTCACTCCATGTTAAGGGGTTGGCAGGGGGAAATACTCCTTCACTGCCACAATTTTGTTCACTACTTCGGGCAAGGTTAAGGGCATCAAGATAGGCTTGTTGATCATTTGGTAAGAGAGTTGGGATAAGAGCAGTTGGGGTAATTAATGCAATGACTTCAAGGTATATGCTATCGGTAGCAGTTGCTCCATCATCATCGGTAACTCTTAGGGTCAAGGTGTCAGTTCCCACTACGGTTGGTCGATAATTAAGCTCTGCCGTGGTTCCTAAAGTAGTATTGCCATTTTTCCAAAGATAAGAGACAATATTTCCATCACTGTCGGTTCCACTTCCTGTAATGGTGATAAATTGATTGACCTCTCCTTGTCTATTTTCTCCTGCATTGGCAGTGGGTGCTAAGTTGGGAGAAGCAGGTGCTTTGCTGACCACTATATTAAGGTTATCTGTGGCAGTTGCTCCATCATTATCTGTGACCGTGAGGGTTAAAGTATCAATTCCCACAACAGTAGGGCGATACTCTAGTACGGCTTCGGTACCCAAAGTAACGCTACCTTGTTCCCAAAGATAAGCAATAATGGTTCCATCCACATCAGTTCCACTTCCTGTTAAGGTTATAGATTCATTAATTTGTATGGTTGCATCTTCTCCTGCTATGGCTGTGGGCAGAATATTAATATTGGCTTGTTGTGTTAGGGCATCTAACTCTTCAACGGTATCAACATCTTCTGCCTCTAATCCATCGACCAATGCATTGACTTTAGAGAGGTTATCGGCTGTAATACCACTTACCCCCACATCAATATAATCTTGTAGTGTTGGTTGAGGATTGTTGGTGCTATCTTGGGCATAAGATTTTATCTTATAGATAGGTGAGTTCTCTAGGTTCTCATTGTTACTACCACTATCACAGGCAACCAGTAATAAAAGCACCAAACTTAACTCTATTATTTTCATTTTTTATCCTTTATTTAATCGTTAAGGTCTACCCTGTAACAGCCGTTTATAAGCATCTACTAAAGAGCTGTAAGGGGGGACAAAAATACTTTTTGAACGTCCATTTATAAGAATGGTCTGTTTCATATCAAAATGTAGATGAATAGAGGTCTTCGTACCACCCATATTGTCTGAAATTAGTCCTACTCTTTGACCTCGTTTTACATGTTCTCCTCGGTAGACTTGTAGGCTTTTGGAGTCTAAGTGTAGATAACGGTAGGTTCTGCCTGACTCCCCTCTTAAAGAGACGGTATATTTTCCAATATAGGTGATAACACCCTTTTCGACAGCCACGGCGTAGTATTTTCTTTTTTCACAGGTTGAACTCCGTATATCAACCCCTTGGTGACCTTTACCTGATGGGCATAAGGGCATACCCCAACCACGTTTTTCACAATAGTTGTCATTCCATGGATATTGGTAATTTCTTTTATCACATAGGCTTCCTCTTGCACCATACATCCCCCCAATACCATAAACTTGTGAGTTGATGTAGGCAGGTGCAGATTCTAGTGGAAAACGAATATTGGGTGCATAGATATAGTTGTCCCATAATCGACCTTGTCCACTTTTGGCAGGTACCAGTTGTCCTACAGGGGTGTAGCTAAACTTTTTTGCTTCTGAAGAGAGCTGTGGCGTTGTTTTTTTTGCACAAGCAGAGAGAAAGAGTAAGAGTATAATGGTTATTAAAATTTTCATCTTTTGCCTCCTACAATAATTAACCCATTAAATATCTGTTTTAAAAAAGTCTCTTGGGTACATCGTTTGTCACTCTTTGGGCTGTCACACTCCAACACCAAAGCGTAGTTGACTCCATGTCGATTAAAATCAGTGGTCATCATGCCTTCTGCTTGGGTAAAGGTGATGGGTGATGCTTTCATCATTTTCTGAAATTGTTTATTAGCAGAGGTAACTTTTTGTTGATAGGTTCTATCACCTGAAACCATTAAGGTAGCTCCTTTTAAAAAAATAGTAATGGTATAGAAATTTTTATCTGAAACAATAGACATCGTTTTGTCATAGACATAAAATCTAGGGATATATATAGGTAGAGTAATATTGTTAGTAGCTTTTTTTAAGACCGTAGGGTAGGCTCTTTTTATCTTTTCATGTTGGCTTTTGGCTTTTGGCCAATTGACCTCTAATACGCCCCCTGATGCTTTAAGTTCTGAAATAAAAAATCCAAAAATTATGGATAAAGTTAAGATTAAACGCATATTTTTGCTCCTTTTTTAGTATATCTCTTTAACACGTCCAACTTCTCCACCAACCAAACGCACTTTAATACCATGAGGATGTTTGGGCGACTTGGTTAAAATATCTCGAACCGTTCCTTCTGTAATATATCCTGATGATTGATCTTCTTTTAAGACGATACCTACTTGCAGTCCACTTTTAATATTTTTTCTGATTTTTCCATCCATATTCTTAGCCTTTTTATAATAAATTAATGTAACATTATAGCCAACCGTTGTGTAAGAAAGAAACAAATAATAAATATAATTTTGACCAAAGCCGACTTTCATTCTCCTATTTAAAATAAATCGCTAAACTCATGCTATTAAATTACGCATAAGGACGACATATGTCATTACCAAAAATTATCTGGACAAAAATTGATGAGGCACCAGCACTAGCTACTTACTCATTGCTACCAATCGTAAACGCGTTTACACAAGCAGCAGGAGTTTCAGTTGTAACTTCAGACATTTCATTGGCAGGAAGAGTTCTTTCAGCAATGGGTCTGGCAGTTGATGAGCTTTCTAAACTAGGCGTTGTTGTTTTAGAAGAAGATGGAAACATCATTAAACTTCCAAACATTTCAGCATCAGTTGGTCAGCTTAAAGATTGTATTGCAGAGCTTCAAGCTCAAGGAAATGATATTCCTAATTACCCTGAAAATCCAGCAAATGCAGAAGAGGAAGAGATTCAAGCTAAATACTCTGCTTGTCTAGGAAGTGCTGTTAACCCTGTACTTAGAGAAGGTAACTCAGACAGAAGAGCAGCAAAAGCTGTTAAGAAATTTGCACAAAACAACCCTCATAAACTTAGAGCATTCCCTGAAAATCCTAAAGCATATGTTACACATATGGAAGGTAACGGAGACTTTTTTGGAAACGAAAAATCAGTTACTTGTGACAAAGACCAAAAAGTAACCATCGCTTTAAATGGTAATACTTTAACAACTATTGACGCAGTTGCATCAGAGATTCTTGATGGTACATATATGTCAGTTGCAGCGTTGAATACATTCTATGCAAAAACTATTGAAGATGCAAAATCAAACGATGTTTTATGGTCACTACACCTAAAAGCAACCATGATGAAAATCTCTGACCCT
>DCAF01000005.1:0-6748 GCA_002311915.1 Sulfurovum sp. UBA1140
GCCATTGGGGATTCCTTGTTTTTTGGGTTTGAGATTGTAGCTGTTTTTTACTTAAAAGTTTATTTTCATCACCTGACCCTAAAATTTTAAAAGTTTATTTTCATCACCTGACCCTAAAATCCAAGGAGTTCATTTGGACGGTTGGACAGGACACTTTTTAGATTTTCATTTTCAAANNTATGGAAATCAAAATCGATTTGAAATTAATTTTGGTTAGGTACTTAATATGGGTTAACTACTTATTAAGTTATTTTGTCGTTAAAAGATTGATTTTTTTACGAATATTTAGCCTGACGATACATTGATAGGATGACTATATTTAGGTATTTAAAAGACTTTTTAGATTTTCATTTTCAAAAAGTTATTCACACCCCTATAACTACTCTTATAACTATCTCTATAAGAATAGAAAGGAACAAAAATAATAAAAGAGAGGTTGGTGGGGAAGAAAGAGCCTAAACCTTAAACCCCATACTCTTGCTCCCTTCAAAGCTTGAACCCAGCTCTTTTTCTATCTCTTCTAAAAAGTCTTGATTGGTAAAAACACTCTCGTCTTGAACGGCAACTTTATAGGCAGTGTTTCTAATTACAAGATTTATCTGTCCTCCTGTTAGCTCATGTTTGGTTAATTCGTCTATATTGAATCCCTCTTCATAGTCTGCATTTTCAGGAAGCATAAAGTGCCACAAGCGTTTTCGCTGTTTTTTTCCTGGTTTTTTAAACTCAATTTTATAGTTAAAACGTCGTGAAAAGGCTTTATCAATATTCTCTAGCAGGTTCGTGGTGGCAATTAAAATTCCCTCAAACTGCTCTATCTGCTCTAAGAATATATTTTGCATCTGATTGTGCATTTTATCGACACTGCTCCCTACTCCTTGGGTTCTACTGCTTAAGAACTGGTCGGCTTCGTTTAATAGTAAAATAGGATCAACTTTAGCTTTTTTACTTAAAGTTTTAAAATCATCAAAAATCTTACGCACATTTTTTTCACTCTCGCCGATGTACATGGATAAAATTTTAGAACAGTCAAAACTAAGAATGGGTCGTTTAAGCGTTTTGGCTAGGCTCACGGCTGTCATGGTTTTTCCTGTTCCAGGGCTACCATAAAAGATAATTCGGGCATCAATACCTTTGCGTTTATCTTTAATACCCCACGCTTTAAGCTTGGCAAAAACGTCTTTATCTACCTGCTTAATAAGCGTATCGAGTACCTCTTTAGTTTTGGGGTGGAGTACCACATCGTCTAGCGTGGTAGTCGGCTTTAAATACTCAAAAAGTTCTTGCTCTTCTACCAATTTATCAAGCTTTAATTTAACCACTTTTTTCTTTTTATTGGGATGAAGAATCTTCTGCATTATCTCATCTTGAAGATAGAAAGAACGGCTAATGCCCCCAAACATATTGAGTATCTCTTCATAATCAATAATCTCTTCGCTAATTAGTGTTGAGCCATCTTCAAGCAGTGCTCGATTACGAATTTTGTCATACTCATCAAGTGAAATCAGCTCAATAAGGGTGTTCATGTCTCGAAACTGCCCTTCTCCTCCTGAATACTCCTCTTTAAGCAGTGCCAAAAAGATTCTCTGCTCTCTCTCATCTAAGTTTTTCTCTTTAAAGAACTGCTCAACTATAATAGGTTCTGTGGTCATCTCTAGTCGTGCTTCAATACGTTTTCCTAATAAAGAGAGCTTATTTTGCAAACGACCCATGCCCAAAGAGCTGTCCGTAAATCCCTGTTTCGAGATTACCATTTTGTGCAGAAGTTCTATAATATCAAACTGATTTTGTAGATACTCTAAGTGATCGGTGTAGGGTTTTATCTCGGGAAGAACAACCTCCATTGAACCCTCTTCAAGGAGTCGAAGAAGGCTAATGCTAGGTCCCACAGAGGTATTTAGAATCTCTAGTTTTGAAACATCTTGAATTTTGGTTTGACCAAAACTTATCTGTACTATCCAACCCAAATCTATTAGGTGTTTAACCACAAAGAGGTGATTTAAATAATCAAACCCCTCAAACTCAAAACTCTCTTGTAAAATATCTAAGACCAGTGTCTCTTCCATCCCTTTAACAAAACGTTTGGCAATATACTGTAGTATTTTTGCCTCTTGTGGTGTACATTTTAAATCTTTATATATCTTGGCTCTCTCAACCTTTTTCACTTCAATAAAGTCTATCAGATGTTTCAATTTTTATCCTAACGGTTTTAATTTTTTTGGCTCTCTCGATCAATCATATTAACAATTAAATCAATCTTTTTATCGTTAAAGTCTAAGCCCATTTTTTCTTGTTCAGGAGTAGCAAATGCAGGAATTCCATTCACTTCAAGTACCACATACTCCTCTTTCTCTTCATCATAGATAATATCAACTCCTGCAATCGCCGTACCACATACTTCGGCTGCTCGTTTAGCAATTTCAATGACCTCATCACTGGCATCTCGTACAAATACAGACCCACCACTGGTAATATTGGTTCTCCAATCATTCCCATTGGCTTTTCGTCCATAACAGCTTACAAACTCACCATCTACAATGTCAACTCTAAAATCAGAGTTGTCATATTTTATAAATTTTTCAACATATAAAAATCGTAAATCCATCTGATTTAGAAACGGCATCAACATATCTAAAGCTGCTTCATTTTCTATTTTGGTCAATCCTAAACCACCCCAACCATCGGTTGGTTTATAAACCATTTTACCCCACTCTTTTAAAACCTTGATTAAATGACTCGAACTGTCCCTGTGGCAGAGTTTATAATCTGCTGTCTGTACACCATGCTGTCGCAACAAAAATGAGGTTTGAAACTTATCTTCGGTCAAAGAGAATGAAGCATAAGAGTTTAACATCGGAATCACTCGATTCAATGCTTGGTACAAAAATATCTGATACTGTGTCTGCTCCCCTGCATTGTACGAGAAAAACAGGTCAAGATTATTAACTTTAACCTCTTTACCTGTATCGCTACTCGTACAGATAATATTCTTATTTTTAGCCACAGCATTACGAAGATTCAACCCCGTAATGACTTTAATATCTCTCTCTTTAAGCTTCTTAACCATCTTCTTTTGAATAATATCTCCACCACCATTTTGATATAACCACATCCCTATTTTTCTATCTGACATTCCATACTCCTTATAGTTTTTTATGCTCTTGATGATATTTTAAAATATCACTCATCATTGTTATTCGTTGTTCAAAACTGCTCTTTAATGCACGCTCATTGACCGTATGGTCACCATCACCAAAAGGTCCAAAACCATCAAGTGTCACCACCCCACACGAAGCGACATGATTCGCATCACTCACACCCCCTCGTTGCTCGGTTGGTATCATTTCACCCGTAATGGCTTCTAATCGTTTAATCAATACCTGCTGTTCTTTCATAGGCTCCATTACGTCCCGTTGAATTAGACCATCAAGTCGTGATACTGTACCTTCGACATAAGAGGTTGCTGTAATGGTATCAAGTGCCTTTAAAAGCCTATCCCGTTCAGAATTTATCTTATAACGTATCTCTACGACCAGTTCACAACTTGGGCTAATGGTATTCGCACCAATTCCCCCTGTTATTTTCCCCACATTCACCGTGGTTCCAATCTCTAAATGGGTTAGTTGCGTTAACGCTTGGAGTTTATAACTTGCTTCTAGGTTGGCATTTACCCCTTTGGTATAACTGGTTCCTGCGTGAGATGCCACCCCATCAATGGTAATGGTAAACGTACCAACACCTTTTCTACCAGTCACCACTTCAAGACTCTCTCCTGCTGCTTCAAAAACAAAACAGTAATCATAATTAGAAGCCAGTTTTAGCGTTAGGTGCTTCGAGTCATCGCTTCCTGTCTCTTCATCACTTACCAGTAAAAAATCAATATTTTCAATCGTACCATTCTGCTCATAAATATTTTTTAGAGCTTCAAGGGCTACAATATTTCCACCCTTCATATCACAAACACCTGCCCCATAAACCCACGCATCATCTTGGGTAAATGTCTCGAATTTACCTTGAGGAAACACCGTATCATTATGCCCCAAGAGCAAAATTTTAGCCCCTTCAATTTTAGGAGAAGTGAACAGGAGATGGTCTCCAATAGAGCCTCTTTCATGTACTTCGGTTGTTAAACCTATCGCTTCTAGCCACGCTCTCATCTGCGTACCCACTGCATCAACACCCTGTTTATTTTGGGTAAAGGAGTTGATTCTACATATTTTTTCTAAATCGTTTAAATATTCCATTGCACCTCTTCTTTTATAGACGTTGTAGGATACATCATTTTCATTTAAGTTTTCTTTAGCTTTTAAAAGAGTAAGAAGAATTGTAAGGGGGGGTGTAAAAATAGAGAAAGTTATTAAAAAAATAGTTCGGGTGTAAATACGCCGATTCCGAAAATGCAAATTGCATATAGGGAACCGATGGCTTCAGCCCAATGCCAATGAATTAAGCCCAAACCCACCTAAAACCCAGCCTTTTTAGAGACTGGAAACTTAGTAGAAGAGTGCTTCTTTCTATCAAAGCTTCTATCGGGTTTTATGGGCAGTATGAGCAGAGCCTTCCGATTTCGAGTTTTATAAGGCTATAGAGCCTCTGCATCCTCTTCTCCTGTACGGATTCTTAGTGTTTTTTCAATATCACTAACAAAAATTTTACCATCACCAATCTTGCCTGTATGGGCAGACTCTTTAATGGCATTAATTGCAATATTGGCATACTCTTCACTACTCACTACAATTTCAATTTTAATCTTAGGAACAAACTCAACCACATACTCAGCCCCTCTGTAAAGTTCAGAGTGACCTTGCTGTCGTCCATATCCTTTGACCTCAGAGATGGTCATCCCCTCGATTCCTGCTTCTACCAATGCCTCTTTTACATCTTCAAGTTTAAATGGCTTGATGATGGCTTCTATTTTCTTCATAAATAATCCTTTATGTAAATATTTTATAAAACTTGGAATCGGAAGGCTTTGCCTCCGTTGTTCGGGTGTGAACACGCCGATTCCGAAAGATAAACTATAGGTTCATCCCTTTCTCGCCGTGAACAGCTTCATCAAGACCTTTATGTTCAGTCTCTTCATCAACTCTTCCACCACCTGTCAGTGCAGATGCGATATAGAATACAATTGCTGTTACAATACCACTGTAAACAATGGTCAAAAGAATCGCTTTAATCTGATTCATCAATTGAGACATCATGTTGTAATCATCTGCCATTAGATATGGAGCGATAAAGATGGCTGTCGCAATCGAACCCCAAATACCAACAAGACCATGTATCCAAAAAGCATCCAAACTATCATCTACTTTGAACATTTTTTTAAGTTTAGCAACACCGATGAACCCGATAATACCACCAACAAGACCGATAATAATCGCACCACCAACACCAGCAGAACCTGACGCAGGAGTAATCGCAACCAGACCAGCAATCGCACCTGATGCACCACCAATAAGTGTAGGAGTTTTATAAACAACATACTCAGCAATCAACCAACCGATAATACCCAAAGAGGCAGCGACATTGGTTACAAGGAAGGCGTTACCTGCAATACCATCAGCAGCAACTTGACTTCCTGCGTTAAATCCAAACCAACCAAACCATAATAACGCAGCACCAAGCACAGCAAATACAGGAGAGAATGGTTTCATAGCAGATTTACCATAACCTTTTCTTTTACCCAATATCATTGCTACCACAAAACCTGCAACACCTGCATTAATATGTACAACTGTACCACCAGCAAAGTCCATCTCATCAAAGTTAAGCGTTGTTCCTCCACCCCATGCCCAGTGTGTTACAGGTGCATAAACAGCTAAAATCCATAGTGCAACAAAGATAGTAAAGGTCGAGAATTTCACTCTCTCAATCATAGACCCACTCGCAATGGCAACAGCAATCGCTGCAAATGTTCCTTGGAAGGCTACAAATAGAAGTTCGGGAATCGTTCCTGTCAGACTTTTATCAGTAATTCCTGCTAAAAGAATCTTACCTATACCAAAGAAGTCACCCTCACCAAAGGCAATACTGTATCCAGCAACAACCCATACCAATGTACCAACAGCAAAAGCAATCAAACTCATTCCCATGGTATTTAGTACATTTTTACTTCGTGTCATACCACCATAAAATAGTGCCAGACCTGCAGGTGTCATAAGCATTACCAATGCAGTTGCTATTAACATCCATGCGGTATCCCCACTATTTAAAGTATCCTCGGCAGATGCGAGTATTGGTAAAGATAACAGTGTTATCAGTGCTAGAAATTTATTTTTCATAAACTTAACTCCTTTTTTGAACTTTTTTATTTTGATACCAGAAGTATAACTTTTTTAAGATCAAAAAAAATTAGTTTTTTGTATAAAAATTAACCAATATTTTATTATATTGTCAATATAACTAATATTACATTTGGTAGCAATATGAAAATTGATTAAAAAATAATCACAAATATTCTACGTAAATTTGAATATTTTAACTATAATATCCTCATAAACTATTACAAAGGAGTAAATATGAAGTTTACAAAATTAAGTCTAATTGCAATATTAGCAGTGAGTTCAGCATTGGCAGGAGAGAGTACCATTTCGGGTGATGCTAAAGTTTTTTATGGAACCGATGATGCAGGAGAGCAGGATTTATTCAACAAAAATGGAGCATATGGAAATGCTGCGGTAAGTCTTGATTATTCAAAAGAGATTGCAACAAATATCTCTTTAAATGCAGGTATCACAGGTATCTCCACACT
>DCAF01000005.1:6792-17561 GCA_002311915.1 Sulfurovum sp. UBA1140
CATTGGTTAGTGGTGTGTGGGCAGTTGCAGGTAAGACAGGTCTTAACGATACCGTATGGATAGATGTTGCCAACATCACCGCAAAATTTGGTAATACTACTGCTATTATTGGTCGTCAAAAACTAGATACACCATTGGCATTTACTGAAACTTGGAACATTGTAGAGAACACATTTGATGCCTTTACTTTTGTAAACAGTGACATCAAAGATACCACATTGGTAGCTTCAGTTGTGACCAGAGCCAATGGGTTTGTTAACTTTACCAACGTTCAAGGGGGCATGACCGATTTAGATGAAGCCATTTATGCTTTTGGTGCTTCGACCAAACTTATTCCTAATGTTACTGCTCAAGCGTGGTACTACAACAGTGCAGGAGGAAATAACGCCCTATGGACACAAGCAGATGCAACCATTAACGGAGGCATAACACTGGGTGCACAATATGGTAAAATAATGGCTGAAGAGGGTGAAGATTCATCAATTTTATCTGCTAAAGTTGGTTATGAAGCCAATAAAATGAGTTTCTATGCTGCCTATTCTCAAGCCGATGAAGATGGTCAAAGTGACTTTACCAATGCTGCTGGATATGGTGGTTCACCTGTCTATACTGAAGCGTGGTGGAATTTTGGATATGTAACCAATCCAAATGCCCAAGCGATTGCATTAGGTGCATCATATGATTTAGGTTCTGTAGCACTTGGAGCTCAATATACCACAGTAACCAATGACACTTCTGCTTTTGATGAGATGGATGAAATTACCTTAACTGCTGATACTACCCTTGCAGGAGTTGATACCTCATTCGCACTAGTTAACACCAGTACAGAGAATGAAGCTTCTGATGGAAACAGTGTTCAAGTTTACTTAACTGTACCTTTTTCACTTTAATTCTATGACCTAAAGCACGTCAGAAAACTGCTACTTATGTAATTTTCAGATTTTCTAAAAATCTCCCATCTTGTAAGTTTCACATCTTACAAGATACCTAATTAAACCGATACCCAACCCCCCGAATAGCTGTAAAATATCCTTTAATATTTTCAGGGTCAATCTTATGATTTAGCCGACTAATCCGAACATTAATTGTCCGTTTTTTGGTCGTACTTCCCTCCCAAATTTTATCAAGTATATCGTCTCGTTTCAAAATGCTATTTTTATTTTCAATAAAAAAAGTCAACAAATCAAACTCCAACTTGGTTAACTCAATTTCAGCCTCTCCCACATAAGTTTGTCGACTATTAATATCTAAAATAATATCACGGTGAATAAGTCGTTCGTGGGTAATGCCGTAAGTACGTTTTAGAATGGCTTTAATTCGGCAGATAAGTTCATTAATAGTAAAGGGTTTAACCAAGCAGTCATCTGCTCCCATAGCAAAAGTTCGTTCTATCTCATCGGTGGATAGATTTTCACTTAGAAAAATAATGGGTGTATCAAAATCTTTCTCTCTAATATATTCAATAAAATCAATACCATTAATAACATTAAGATTGCCGTTAATAATGAGCAGTTTAACCTCATCAAGATGAGACTCTATGCTCTCTACTCTATTGAACTTCATCAGCTCAAATGTCTTCTCAAGAAGAGAAAAACCATTAAGTGTTAACAGCGTCTCATCTTTTCCTATTATCATAATTTTTGCTATGCTATTCATCATTAAAACTTTGAAGAGATACCTATACTAAAGGTTTGACCATCCTTAAAGCGTTTGGTTATTTTTGATCCCTGCCTCCAGACGGTCTCATCATCAAGAATATTACCAACTTTGAACTTCATGCTTATATCATTAAGACCATACTCCTCTAAATCACCCAAATTCTCTTTCCATGTTAAGTCGAGTATCTGTGGGGGTGTCTCATAATTATCAGGATAGGCATACTCATCTATCAGTCCAACTTTACGAATTCTCTCTCCCATTTTATTGTAAGAGAGTGCCACATTTCGATTCTCACTATCGTACCCCAAGGTCGTATTCATCACAATTTTTGAAAGCCCTTGGAGCTCTCTATGGTTGGTGCTAAAAGTTGCCAACTGCTCATCTCGAAGTGTCACATCTGACTCGGTATACGAGAAGTTTCCCGATACATAGTAGTTGGCAAAATCTCTGCCCAAACTGTCAAGATTTTTTCGTCCATCAATCTCTACTCCATAAAGAATTGCCGACTCTGCATTATCAAATGAATAGATGGGCAAAGAAGAAGAGGGTATCATCACATCCTCTATCGGTTTGTCCAAATATTTAAAAAATAGACCCACTTTAATATTCTCACTGTCGCTCATATAGTGTGAATATTTCAAATCAAGACTATAAATATTGGTATTCTCTAGTGCAGGGTTACCAATCACTGTCGCCACATCATAAGGGTGAAAATACTCCCCACTTGTAAACTCTCGGAGGTCTGGTACAATATAGGTCTTTGAGATAGCCACATCAAAATGATTATCTTCGTCATGCTTATACTTTAAACTCACACTTGGAAAAACATCATTCACCTCTAAAGACTCGGGAATTCTTTGAATAAGTCTTCGTTGAGACATATTGGGATTCTCTCTGTCCTCTTTGTACTGATAAACTGTCTGCGAAAGATTGACATACCTAAGCCCTGCGGTTACTTCAATACTCTTGTACGGCTTGGTAAACAGGCTTCCAAAAAGACCAAACTCCTCGACCTCGGCATCAAAATAATCAGCAGGTTTAAAGAGGGGGCTGACCATATAGCCTCGCTCCTCAAAAGAGATGTCGTTTCGGACGTGTTGATAGTAGATAGATTCAATATCACCATCCAAGTCCTCATCGGCAATATCTACCCCTCCAATACTTCTCAAAAAGAATTTATTCTGCCTTGAAACACGCTCTTTAGAACTCATATTGACCCCAAACTCCACCTTGTCCTCTTCGCTTAACCAATTAAGTTCAATCCTGTTTTTAAAATACATTGCATAGAGTTCATCATCTGATTTTAATCGACTTGCAAGGTGATTCGAGAGTGAATTGTCGATAAAGGTATTCCCACCCTCTTCGATATAGGCGTAATGAAAGTTATTGGGCTGATAGAGGTTTGCCTCGGCGTACTCTAAGCCAAAATTTGCTTTGGCTTTGTGGTTAAATATCTCATAATCAAACTCCCCATTTATCTGGTCAACATTAAGAACACGCTCCTCCCAATCAAGATAATACTTTATCAGGTGATCATAGTTCGAGCCGATAATTCCATCCACCACACGGGTACTTTTTTTAGCATTTCGTGTATAGAGTTTGGTATATTTGACTTTTAATAGGTCAAGATAGTTATAGGTTAGATTAAGAGTTCCTCCTTGAAAGTACGAGGAATAACTCTTAGTATTTGTACCATACTTGTCTGCTTCATCATGCAATCTTCCATCGCTTCCCATATCATAGCCATAGAAATTCTCTTCGACCATTTTATGGTTTTGAGAGTATCCATAATTGGCAAAAATAGAAACCTTGTGGTCACCCTTAAACTCATAATTATCAGCCCCTTCAATCGAACCACTAAAGCCCATGGGTAGGTCTCTTTTATGAATATCATAATTTCTATCAACATAATCTTTGGTAAAACTGACCAACTGCTCTTCGCTAAAATAATCAGTGGTAAACCCTTTAACCCGCTCTCCGACATGCACCTGTGAAGCATTTAAAATATCATTGGTTATCGCTCGGTATCCATTATCATACCCTATCCAATCGGTATCGCTTCCTGCATAATTGTTCGAGCTTTCACCCGTGTGACTGTTCCCTTTTGCCCCCATCGAAACTTTGATAAAACTCTCTTCGCTACTGTCTTTGGTTCGGATGTCGATATATCCTCCACCAAAAGAGCTTGGAATATCGGCTGATGCACTCTTTTGAACTTTGAGTGAACCAATCACCGATGAAGGGAAAATATCCAAAGGTACGGTTCGTTTGGTTGGGTCAGGAGAGACCAAAGGCAGAGAGTTCATCTCGATATTTGAGTATCGCTCTCCAAGCCCTCGTACATAAATACTCTTGCCTCCAACCAAAGTAATACCTGTTACCCTCTTCAACGCAGCGGCTGCATTGCTATCACCTTTTTTGGCAAACTCTTCAGAGCCTAAAATATTAGAGATGGCAGATGTCTCTTTCTCTTCGCTCATAATGTCAGCAATACTTCCCTCAACCTTGGGTGCTAAAACCACAAACTCTTCAAGCTCTAAACTTGCAGGTGTCAACTCAACACTTTTTGAGATAGAGTCACCTTTTTCAACATTAATATCTGCAATGGTTTGAGACGAATAGGCAGAGTGAACTACGGAAATACTCACGTTGCTATTGGCAGGAATTTGTACAGAAAAGTTACCATTTGCATCCGTTCTGGTATCAATAGAGGTTCCCTTGACAAAAACTCTAGCTCCCTCAATTGGTGCTTTTTTATCTGATGTAATTACAGTTCCATTAAGCGTTCCTGTGCCTTTGGCTTTTAGCTCTTCTGCATCTGTTTTATCTTTTTTACTCACTCCAATGGGGGTATCAATTAATACTTTTGGATTATTTACCTCGATAGAGACAAGCTCTTCATCCGAAGCAATTTCATGCACCTCTGGCTCATCCATTGTAAAGGAAGCAACTACCTGTGTATCTCGCTCCTCTTTAATTACAACAGATTTTTTAAAGTAACCCAAATTTTTCAACTTGGCATCCTTACCAAAAATCTCAATTTGATGTTTTCCTACGGTTAGGGTAATTTTTACCGAGCCATCTCCATCGGTTCGTATATGCTTTGTAGCATCAATCACAATCTCATTATTTACCAAAGGCTTTCCATCTTTTAACATAAAGACTGAAAGCGTCCCCACCTCTTGAGCCTGAGCAAAAGGAGGTATGACAGCGAAAAGAGAGATAGTAAATACTCTTAAATATGGTTTCATTATATACACTCCAAACTATTATTTTTACACTTCTCAATACTCTTACGAATCACCGTAGCTTTTGAAAACAATCCACTATCAGTAATTTTCTTAAAGTGCTTCTCTGCATGGTTGTAATCTTTAACCATGAAGTAGGCATAAGCCAGTGCATAACGCAGATTGTCATCTTTTAGCATAGAGTGTCGTTTGAGTCCATCTTCCAGACCAATCACCTTTTCAAACTCTTCTCTATCAACAAATATAGCAACTTTCTGTTTGAGTTTCTCTACCTTGTCACTTACCATTGAGTTAAGATAAAGAGCATGAGGTAAATCTTTGGCTCGTCGGTACATCTCGGCTGCATCTTTGGTGCTGTTGCTATCATAGTATGAAGCCTGTTCAAATAGATGGGCTGTGACATGAATCATATCTCTTTTTAGATAGGTATGACCCAGTAACATGCTCACTTTAGGAGCTTCAGGGAAAATTACTTTTGCCTCTTCTAAAACTTTAATGGCAGAGGTAATTTCACCTCCACTCATTAGTATTTGTGCTAACGATAAATACTCTTTGACACGCGCTTTACCTTGTGCCATATAGGCTTTTGAGGCATCAATAGAGGCTTGATAGAGTTTAAGATCAGCCAGATAGTAGAACTTCTGTTTAAGCAGTCGCGTATCTTCAGGAAAAATTTCAGAACCTCTTGTTAATGCCTCTAATGCTCCATTTTTATCTTTAAGTTTCCAGTAACATTCAGCTCTAAGCGTAAAGAGTCCTGCTCTGTTTCTCCCTGCTTCTCCTGCATTGTCAAGTGACTCTATGGTCTTGGTATAATTCTTGGTTTTGTAGTAAGATTTTGATAGATGAATGTAGAGTTTAGAGATTTTTTCAGCTCGTAACTTTTCAGCATCAAAAGGTGGCTCTACCTTTTTAGGTTTTGGCTCTTCTTTTTTCTCACTCATAATAGAAAACAAAAATTCTTGTTTCTCTTTGGCAACAGGTGGTGGGGTATAAACCTTTAGATGTGTGGTCTCAACAGCCTTGTTAAAAGCAATAATTGAAGCATCATAATCCTTCTCTTTAACAGCCAAGACCCCAACCATAGTGTGGAACCTAGACGCATCAAAATTTGGAATATTTTGATCAACAGCATCCAACTCCTCTTTGGCTTTATCAAATTTTCCATCAAAAATCATCATGGTTGCCAGTGACATATGGTCAATTATAGGAGCTGTCTCATTTGCATTCATAGGCATATATGCCAAGGAAAAAAGCAGTGGTAAATATTTTATCTGTTTTAACATTTTTCAACTCCTCCTTTAATTAAAGTCAAATCTAACTTTTTGTTTAGCCCAAACTTTGACAGGCTGACCTTTATATTTAGCAGGAGAAAATCTCCAACTTCTAACCCCATTAAGAGCAACTGCATCAAAGACACCTGTAGGAAATGATTCTAGCACTTGTGCCGTCTCTACACTTCCTTGTTTGTCTATCAAGACATTGACAATCACATATCCTTTGATTCGTTTTTTCATCGCAGAGGGTGGATACTCCATCTTTGAGCGAGAAAGAACTTTGGGTTTGACATCAACCGTGTTTCCTGTCATTACTGTATCTTCGGATATCTCATCTAATAAATCGGTTGCATCTCCACCAATATCACTGATAGCAAACTCTGGTATATCCATTGCAATACCACTCAAACTCGCACCCAAATTGGGCATTGGTGCAGGTGGTGGTGCTTTTTGTGGTTTTGGCTTCGGTTTAGGCTTTGGTTTACTAGTTTTTTTGACAGCTTTCTTCTCCATCTTGACATAACGGGTCTCTTTTTTGACTTTGTCCTCTTTCTTTTTCACAGGTTTGTTAAAAGCAATAACCAAAATCATCATAAGTAACCCACCAAACAACATAAAGAAAAAGGCTAAAAAAGCTTTAACTTTTGTGCCATATTTTCTTCTATTTAGCATGATAGGTTACCCCATCTCTTTAAGGGTAGAAACAGCCACCTCTTTAGCACCTGCCATACGACACTCATCGACCACATCAATTAGCTTGTTTACAGGAATTCCATCATCGGTTACTACCAGTACATTTTTATCTGTAGCCGTTCGTAATAGGTCTCTTACTTTACTCTGTATTGCCCAGACTTTAACGGCTTGGTTGTCGATAAATACCTCACCTACATTGTCGATATAGACACGGATGGTCTTGCCATCAGACTTACTAGCTGATGAAGCAGAGGGTCTGTTGATGTCCAGCTTCATATCTTTGACAAATGTGGTGGTGACCATAAAAAAGATAAGTAGAATAAATACCATATCAATTAGTGGTGATACATCAACCTCTGTTGGGTTGTGGGTTCTGGGTCTTCTACATCTCATTTCGCTCTTCCTTTGTTGATATATTGTCTATAAGCTGCTCAAACTCCAGAGCAAATCGTTCCTCTTTCTTGTCCAAGATTCTTCCCAAGATTAGACCAGGTACAGCAACCACCAAACCTAGTTCAGTCGTAAAGAGTGCTTTGGAGATTCCTCCTGATATACTTGCACCCTGACCAAACATTGCAGAGTTGGTCAATGCATCAAAGGTCTCTATCATTCCAATGACCGTTCCTAACAGTCCCACGAGTGGAGCCAAGATAACAATGGTCTTGACCAGTGTTGAGTATTGGCTAATCATATTGTAATACTTCGAGAGAGAATCATGCATATAGTTTCGACCCTTCAACCCAACAGCTATCGCCTCTCTATCGGCATCAATTGCGTCGGCTATGGCGTGGTCTAGCAGACCTCTCATCTTCTGTTTATCACCTTTTTTGAGATGTTTGTCTATCTGTCTTCTTACATTTCCTAGCGTTCCTCTTTTGAGGATGAGGTAACGGTATCCAAGACCATACCACAAGAAGAGATTGAGTCCAAATAGCACCCACATCACCGTCCCTCCAGCATTCATGAAGTTGACAAACATCTCAATGTAGGCTAATATTTTCTCCTCTATCATTTTGCATTGTGCTTCTCATAAATGTTAACAATATGAAGTGCACTCTGCTCCATAGAGTCTTTGATACTTTGCGCCCAACCTGAGATTAGGTTTCCTAGAAGTAGCAGTGGAATCGCCACAATAAGACCAAACATTGTCGTAATCAACGCTTCTGAGATACCACCTGAGAGCATCTTAGGGTCACCTGTACCATACTCTGCAATCATATCAAAGGTAGCAATCATACCTGTAACCGTTCCCAAAAGACCAAGCAGCGGGGCAACGGCTGCTAAGACCATTACAAAGCCACCAAATTTGTCAATGTGACCACTTTCGTTTAGGATATTTTCCATAACAATGTCTTCGATATGCTCTCGTCCTCTTTTGATGTTTCGCAGTGTTGATTTGATAACCCTAGCAGCTGAGCCGTTAAATCCTTTAATCGCTTCTAGTGCTTCATCACCCTTGCCACTCTCTACTTTTTCGGCTACTATCTTAGAAATCTTTTTAACATTTGATTTGGCAAAGAAAAGAATAATAATTCTAATTATGATTAAGAATAGACCCAACACGCCCAGTGCCAAGATTATATAACCGATAACACCACCACCTTTGACAACATCATCAACTGTTTTCTCTTTTTTGTATTCGACCTCTTTTTCAAGATTCTCATAGATAAAAATATCCAAGTTGTCCATAGGCTTACCTGCATAGAGTGCTTTTGCATCATCAGATGAGCCTACAGCATTCCAAAGCTTGTACTCACGATTTCCAGCAGGTGACAACGCCCCTGTAGCTTTATCAGAGATACCATAGGCTGCGATATTTCCTAGCTTGACTATCTCACCCTCGGCAATAGAGCCGTTTGGAAGATAAAACTTACCTTTTTCTGTTTGGATAGAAGAGAGTTTACTATAAAGTATTATCGCATCAGAAAATGCTATCTCCATCTTTTGGGCATTGGTTGTATTGTTACCCTCTTTGATCTCAATACCATACTCATCAAGCGTTGACTTTGCTTGTAAAACCACAGAACCTGTAATCTCGGAATTACTTGATTTATCTCTTAGTTGTTGATTAAGCTTTTCTATTTCGGTCTGCTTTACCTTGACCTCTTTACTTAGTGCTAGGTACTTGTCTTGAAGCGTTGTTGCTTTCGCTTTTGCTTTTTTGATGTCTGTACTCTGTTGTGCTTTCTCTTTTTTGAGTCTACTCTTAAGCTCTGTTTTTTGAGCTTTTAAGAATGTATACTCCTTGTTGTAAGCATCACTCAACTCATCAGCGTGAATAGCCGTTACACTCAGAATTAGGGCTAACAGTGCAAAATAAAATCTTTTCATTATTTACTCTCCGATAAAATTAAACTATTTGGAAGGGAAAAGTACCCTGTTCTAATCTGCTTTTTTAGTGCATCAAAAAGCTCTACTATCTTTTTAACACTCTCCTTCTCTGTGACAACTTTGTAGCTGTAACCATCACCATCTCTAACAACAAATCCAACTTTATCATCGGGTGTAGCAAAATACATCATGATAGAACCTAGCTTTACAATCTTGGCTAATTTTATCTCTCCATCAACCTTGATTTCTTGTTTGAACTGACCAATCTCTTTGGTCATACGAATAACATCATCATAACTAGCCCAAATCATAGAGAGTGCTTTCTCTTCGGTAATATCACCATCGTTAAGCTGTTTTTTGAGCTTATCTAAGTCAGAGACTCTCTCTTCTACTTTAAAAGGAATCCCTTTGCTAATAATATTTCTTAGATTATCAATAGCAACCAAAAGCATCGGCTTGATGCTATCATTTTTACTAGACAATTTCTCTAGCTTAATTTTGACACTGGCTATCTCATCGTTAGCCAACTTCAACGCTGTCTCTTGACGATTTATCTGAGCCTCATTATCAGCACTAAGCATCGTGGTAGACTTCATCTCTGCTTTATATATATCTTTGTTATCATCAATCTTGGTATAGAGTGCCTCCACATCGGCTCTAAGTTTCATGATTGAGTTGACAATGTTCTCATTGTCTGCATGGAGAGTCGATGTCCCCAATGCTATACAAGTTACTGCCGAAAGTACTACTCTCTTATATGTTCTAAACATTTATACTCCAATGTAAAAATTTAATAATCTATATTAATGTAAAGTGGTAACAATAGGATAACAGGACGGATACAGTTTGGTTACATCAGGTTGGGGAGGGGTGGGGGTGTTACAAATTCTGTAGGTCGGATTGCCCTCATCCCAGTACCTGTATGAAGAAAAAAATTTACATCATTTAATTACGATGAATGTAGAGAAGCAAAAAAATGCTTCTTTAGATAAATAAGAAAGAGAGTTAGCTACCTACTATTCCCACTCCCCCCATCAAACACAGCCTCAATCGCCTCAGCCGAATCACCTATAAATTTGGCATCTGTTGAGCTTCCTGCTAGGGTTACATTTTCAAAAGAGATATTGTCTGTATCGGCTTCACCTTTTGAGTGAATGGCTCCTGCACCGTTGGTTACATTGTTGATGACTCTACCATTTTTGAAGTGACCACCGATTCCATCTTTTTTGAAGTAGATACCACCCTCTTTTTTAGAATCTGTTAGAGTGATGTTAAATCCATCAAAAGTGGCATGAGTGGTTCCTGACATCTCGATACCTGCATTTCCTCCTGTTACGGTGATGTTTAGATTTCTTACCGTTCCTGTGTAGCCATCATCAATGTCAAAGTAATCATCTGTACAGTTGGTAACGGTGATATTTTTGAGGTTGACCGTACCACCCCAAATCTCGATACCATCATCATCCGAGAGGTCAACCGTAATATCTTCAATAATCGTGTCACTTCCTACTCCAATAAGACTAAGACCGTTAATCTCTTTATCTTGTTCCATGGTGATACC
>DCAF01000036.1:0-4066 GCA_002311915.1 Sulfurovum sp. UBA1140
ACTGCTCTATTCCGCGACATTTAATGGATGGGGTAGAGGGATTCGAACCCCCGAATGTCAGTACCAAAAACTGATGCCTTACCGCTTGGCCATACCCCAAAAGATGTTACTCATTGTTTGTGTGGACGGCATTATAGAGAAAAAATAGAATAATGTCAAGGGGTTATATTAAAAATAGAGTATAATATTACCCATTTATTAAAAAAGGGAAGAATTATATGTCAAAAGAAGCTTTAGAGCGTGTTGAGATTGCCATCAGTGAGATAAAAAAAGGTAAGATGATTATTATGATGGACGATGAGGATAGAGAAAATGAGGGGGATTTGGTCTATGCAGCTACCTTTTCAACTCCTGAAATGGTTAATTTTATGGCAAAAGAGGCAAGAGGACTTATCTGTACCCCTGTGAGCCGAGCAATTGCTAAAAAGTTAGATTTAATGCCCATGGTGAGTAATAATGACTCTAACCATGAGACGGCGTTTACTGTTTCGATAGACTCTCTTAATGCCGAGACAGGTATCTCTTCATTAGAGCGTGATGATTGTATTAGTAAAATGGCAAACCCTTTGACCCAGAGTAAGGATTTTGTTCGCCCTGGTCATATATTTCCTTTAATTGCCAAGGATGGTGGTGTTCTGGTACGAACAGGACACACTGAAGGTTCTGTTGATATATGTAAACTGGCAGGTTTAGCCCCTGTGAGTGTTATTTGTGAAATTATTAAAGATGATGGAACCATGGCACGTCATGATGATTTAGAGATTTTTTCTGAAAAATACAGTATGCATATTGTCTATATTGCCGATTTGGTAGAGTATCGTTTAGCCAATGAGAAGTTGGTTGAGAGGATAGCAACCAAAGAGATTGAGATGATGGGTGAAAGACTTACCAAAATTAATTATGAAGACCACTTAGGGCGTGTGCATAAGGTGATAAAATTTGGTAAGATAGAAGAGACAACCAATGTTAAATTTCATAATGTGGGCTTGGATGTGCATCTTATTATTAACTATGATAAATTTGAGAATATGAAAGGCTCGTTGGAATATCTTAAAGCCAATGGTGGAGTATTAATTTTCTTAGATACCAAAATTATCTCTAAAGAACAAGCCAAAGAGTTTGGTGTGGGGGCTCAAATACTTAAAGATTTAGGTGTTCAACATATTAAACTTTTGACCACCAATGTGGAAACTGAGTTTATAGGCTTGGCAGGATTTGGACTAAACGTAGTTGAAAAAATTGTTATTTAGGACGCTTATAGAATGAAAAAAGCACTAATGCTACTCAATATGGGTGGTCCTAATAATGTTCATGAAGTAGAGATGTTCTTAAAAAATATGTTTGCAGATAAAAATATTTTAACAATGAATCGTTATCTGCGTCGATTTATCGCCTATATTATTATTACCAAACGTTTAGATGATGTTAAAGAGAATTTTGAAACCCATTTAGGGGGGAAATCACCTCTGCCTGAACTTACCAATCAGCTCATTGCTAAACTTAAAAATAGACTAGAGATGCCTATTGTTCCTGCAATGCGTTATGTTCCCACTTTTGCTACCCCTTTTTTAGAACAGTTTCAAAAAAATGGGGTTGACGAATTGGTTCTTTTTCCGATGTATCCTCAATACTCAACCACCACCACGCTCTCTTCGGTTGAAGATATAGAGAAATGTTGTTTGGCACTTGATTATCATCCTAAAATAACAGTGATTGATCCCTATTATGATGACTATGATTATATTGCTTTAATTGCAGGTAAGATTATTGAAGCAATGAGGGGAAAAGAGACCACCGAGTATGATTTAATACTCTCTGCTCATGGATTACCACTGAGCATTATTAAAGAGGGTGACCCTTACGAGAAGCAGGTAGAGTCAAATGTTTCGGCACTTAAAATCTATCTGTATCAACGGGGTGTTATTTTTAATGAGATTAAACTTGCTTATCAATCGAAAGTGGGAAGTTCGGCATGGTTAGAACCCAATCTTGTGGATGTATTGCGAAACCCTACCAATAGAAAAGTAATAATTTACCCCTTAGCATTTACCATTGATAATTCGGAGACGGTGTATGAACTGGATATTGAGCATCGAGAGATAGTCCAAAAGATAAAGTATGATGATTATATTGTGGCAAAGTGTTTTAATGATGATGATGGATTTGTCGATTTTATGGTCGATAGGGTGAACAGTTTAGTATGAGAACCATAGAGACCTCTTCTGTTGCTACGTATGAGATAAAACGCTCTAAATTTATTGCTCATCTTGTGCCTATTTCAGAGTACAAAGGTTTACAAGAGAAGCTTAAAGCTCAAAACCCAAAATCAAACCATACTGTTTATGCCCTGCGTTACCTTAATGAGTTTGACCAAATAGTCGAGAACAGTTCAGACGATGGGGAGCCTAAAGGTTCATCGGGATTGCCATCACTTAATGTTCTTAGAGGCGAAGAGATGATTAATGTGGCTGTTTTGATTGTTCGATATTTTGGAGGCATTAAATTGGGTGTCGGAGGTATAGCTAGAGCATATGGAAACGCAGTTAAAGAGGTTGTTGCTGTTTCTAATGTTATTAACTATGAAAAAATGTTAAACTATGATTTTCATACCTCGTACAGTGAGATTCAACGAACCGAGTATCTGTTGGGTAAACTAGAGATTGTTCAAGTGGAACGCACTTTTTTAAATGATGGTGTCCATTGGATAATCCAAAGCAATGAAAAAAAATTAGAAGCGTTTAAGGAGCAACAGTGCATGAGATCGTAGAGTTGGTGGGGCAGTTTGGTTATATGGGTATATTTATAATGATGTTTTTAGAGAGTACATTTTTTCCGTTTCCTAGTGAAGTGGCGATGATACCTGCGGGGTATTTAGCATTTAAAGGAGAGATGAATCTTGTTGGAGCCATTATTGCAGGAACAACAGGCTCTTTGGGGGGTGCGTTGTTTAACTACTATTTGGCAAAAAAATATGGAAGAAAAGGGGTACTTGCTTTTGGTAAGTATTTCTTTTTTACCGAAGAGAAATTAGATAAAATGGAACTCTTTTTTGTAAAACATGGCTCTTTTTCTACGTTTGTAAGTCGTCTTATTCCTGGTGTGCGTCAGTTAATATCGCTTCCTGCTGGACTCTCAAACATGCCAATGGGTAAATTTACACTCTATACCACACTGGGTGCTGGGTTATGGGTGAGTATTTTAGCATTTTTGGGTTACTTTATTGGTGAGAATGAAGTTTTACTCAAAGAGTATTTGCATCAGATTATTATTGTTACTCTTGTTACTATTGCATTGGCAACGGTTGTTTATATTTGGAGAGAGAAAAGATGATTTTCTAAATTATGTTATAATCTTTAAAATATAATCAAGGGGTTTTAAAAATGAGTGATAATAATTATGATAAAGAAGAGTATGAACGAGAGCGACAAGAGAGAATAGCTTATATAGAGAGTATTGAGCGTCAATCTGAAGAGGAGTTTAACGAATCTAAGGAGTCGTCAGAGTATGAATACAAAGAGGAGGGTGGTAAATCTAAACAGGTTTTACTGGGTCTACTTATGACGGGAACCATTGGTATTATAGGATATACGGGATTTAATTATCTGCAAGATGATACCAGTCAGCCTCAAAAAACTATTGTGATGGGTCCTGAACTTACAAAGGTTGAAGAGGTAGCTCCTGCAAGTCAAGAGAAAGAGACAGCTCCTTTGGTTCAAATTCAAGCTCCAATTGAAGAGAAGCCTGAATTAATTGCTTCGGTTGCTCCTTTACCTATTGTTGCTCCTAAAGTGACAACAGAGAAGAGTACGGTGGAACCCACCCCCTCTAGCATACCAAAGAGAGAGATTAAAACAGATAATACTCTTAATGAGTTATCAGAGATAGTCTCTGGTGTGATAGAGAGCAGTAAGTCTAAAATAGAAAAGATAGAAGAGAACGTACCTGAAAAAGAACCCGAAGCAAAAAAGGTAATAGTTGTTAAAGAGACGGTAAAAATAGAGCAACCAAAACGGGTTAAACCAAGAGTTGTTATTGTTAGAAAAGGGGATACCTTAGCCTCTATTGC
>DCAF01000036.1:4108-6450 GCA_002311915.1 Sulfurovum sp. UBA1140
TCTATTGCAAAGAAATTTTATGGTAACCCTATGGAGTTTCAAAGGCTTATAGATGCCAATTATAAGATAAAGAGTGCCTCGTCAATACTGAGTCTTGGGCAAAAAGTTTATGTACCAAGATAAGAGAGATGTGAGAAAATTAATTAAACAAAGATATAATACCCAAAAAGTAAAATGAGGGAATAGATTATGAAAGATTTTTTAGCCAAAGCCAAAGCCTGTACCCAAATCGTGGCTACCTTAGATGGTAAAACTAAAAATAGAATATTAAATGAGATGGCAAATGCTTTGATGGCACAGAGTGGTTATATTGTTGCTCAGAACGATAAAGATATGAAAGCAGGTCGCGAGAACAATTTAGACAATGCACTGCTTGATAGACTACTGCTTGATGAGAAGAGACTTGAAGGGGTTGCCAACTCATTAAAAGAGATAGCATCACTTAAAGAGCCTGTAGGGCGTATTCTTGAGGGGTGGGTGAATGATGACAACATCCGTATCGAGAAGGTGTCTGTACCTATTGGTGTGGTGGGGGTTATTTATGAGTCCCGTCCCAATGTGACCTCTGATGTGGCAGGGTTGTGCTTTAAAAGTGGTAACGTTGCCATCTTAAAGGGTGGAAAAGAGGCAGAACACTCCAATCAAGCCATTGCCAAAGTGATTCAAGAGGTTTTGATTAAGAACAGATTACCTAAAGAGATTATCTCTTTGCTTCCTGATAGCTCCCGAGAGGGGGTTGCAAACCTTATTAAAGAGGATGAGTATGTTGATCTGATTGTTCCACGAGGAGGAGAAGGGTTGATTAAATATATCTCTAAAAACTCTTCTGTTCCTGTGGTTAAGCATGATAAAGGGTTATGTCATACCTATATTCATCGGGATGCGAATCATCAAAAAGCCATCTCGATTGCACTTAATGCCAAGTGTCAACGACCAGGGGTTTGTAATGCGATGGAGACACTGATTATAGATAAGCCGATTGCCAAAATTTTGCTCCCCTCTTTGTATAAAGTTTTTGTAGATGCAGGAACCAAACTAAAGGGGTGTGCAGTAACCCGAGAGATGATATTCATTGATCACGCCACCGATAAAGATTTCAATACCGAGTATCTTGCCAATCAACTTAATATTAAAGTGGTCGAGAACATGGATGAAGCGATAGCGCATATTAGTAAATATGGTTCGGGACACTCTGAAGCGATTATTACCGAAAACTACTCGGCATCTGAAAAGTTTATGAATATAATTGATGCAGCGTGTGTTTATGTGAATGCCAGTACACGCTTTACCGATGGGGGTGCTTTTGGATTTGGTGCCGAGGTAGGAATTTCGACCAATAAACTACACGCCCGAGGACCAATGGGGATTAATGAGTTAACCACCTATAAGTTTAAACTCTATGGAAATGGACAGATTCGTCAATAGCTACTTTTGAAAAAAACGATTTCTATATGGACGAGGCAATTATTATTACCTTCAGAGGCAATCAACAGATTGAAACGGCTTCACTTGAAGCCGTGATTGGTGTCAGGCGATCTTCGGCTTTGGCATTTTGGAAAGAGGATATTTCCACCATTAATGCACTCTATATTCCCAAACTTGATGAAATATTTAGACTCTATTACAAAAAAGAGGGATTTTACGATGCCAACATTACCCATAAAATAGATGAGAAGGGTATCCACTTCTTTATAGAAGAGCATCGTTTTATTAAGATTAACAGTGTGGAGATAGAGAGTGATTTTGAGATAGAAGATGTTGTGTTACTTGAGAAAGGAACCCGTTTTAGAGCCAAAGCTTTTAGTGAGATGAAAGAGGGCATTAAAAAGAAATTGCTAAAAGAGGGGTTGTGTAGTTATAAATTAAATACCAAAGCTTTTATTGACCTAGAGAAGCAGAGTGCCAAGATACTCATCAAGCTTCAAAAGGGTAAGGTGTGTCATTTTGGAAAAATAACCATTGATGGAACCCCCAATATTTCGGATGATGTTATTTTATCACGACTACATTTTAAAGAGAACGAGGCATTTAATCTTTATAAGATTAAAGAGAGTTATGAGTCGCTTTATGACAGACGAATAGAACATTTTAGACAAAGAGATTTTTTTAGAGAGTTGGGATTATAAGATGGAAAAAATAACAGAAATTATATTTGAGTGTGAGAGCATCACACCGATGTTTATGTATGGAGCAGATGGTAAAACGCCAGAGTTACGACCTGCTTCTATCAAAGGAGTGATGAGGTTTTGGTGGAGAGCTATTCATGGGAATTTGTCTCTAAGTGAATTAAAAAAGAAAGAATCAGAGATTTTTGGGAGTACGGATAAGAAGAGTAGTTTTAG
>DCAF01000059.1 GCA_002311915.1 Sulfurovum sp. UBA1140
TTTATATAGTTTTTTCTTGTCGGTTGAACAATGATTACCACTTTACTCCGTCGCTTCTCTTTGCTGAAATAGAGTTGATGCTTTTGGGGTGTTTCTATTTTTGTAATAACTTTTTTTTGAGGTTTTTCTTTGTTATCTGACGACCACTCATCGTTGAAGTTGGCTTCCATGTTAAATAGGTTACTGCTTCTATTTTTCACTATTTCCCTTTTATTACCCGTTTAATTACCTCTGAACAGATGGTCAATCCAAAGGCTCCTGTTACAGCAACGAATGAGCCTTTGTCTTTGCATCTGTCCTCTTCGGGGGAGAAGACCACGGTAAAGTTTCGGTTGAATCTTGCTTTTTTTAATTCGTTACGAATTTTTCTTGCCAGTGCATCACCCGAAGTTTTCCAAATAGAGGCGACTTCTATTTTAGAAGTATCAAATCGTTTGGCCGAACCTGTAGACATAATAAGCTTTTTATAGACTTTTTTTGCCAGTTCTATCTTAACTTTTGTGGTGTCGGCTGAATCAATAATAATATCATAAGGCTCAAAATCAAAAGAAGCAACCCACTGCATGTCCATCTGTTGATTGATGGTGGTAATGGTGGGGTAGAGTTTTTTAAGGGCATTTACTTTAAGCTCTCCAACGGCTTCGGCTCCTATTTGACGGTTTTGATTGGTTTCGTCGTAGTGGTCATAGTCTACAATGGTAATGTCTGAGACACCTGAACGCCATAGGCAATCGAGGGCATATGATCCAACACCACCCACACCAAGTATTAAAATTTTTGCTTTTTGAATCTTTTCAAAATCTTCTGCTCCAAAAAGCATTCTACAACGTTCAAATCTTAAATCCATGAGGTTAACTTTTTTATATCGTGGTGTGAAGTCATGTCAAGATGGATGGGGGTAATTGAGACATAGTTCTGTTTAATGGCTTCGACATCGGTGATGCCACCTTGTGTTGTTCTCCACTCATGGTTAATGAGTCCTATCCAAAAATACTCTTGACCCCGTGGGTTGATATGCATTTCTGCATCGTTGCTGTAGACTCTACTGCCTGTACGGGTAATTTTTAATCCGTTACACTGCTTTGGAGTAAGGGCAGGGATATTAACGTTTAAAAATTTTCTTGGGCTAAGTGGGAAGCTCCCCTCAAAAATTTTGGTTACCAACTGCACAATTGTCTTTTGTGCCAAGGCGTAGTCCCAACCCTCTTTTTGGCTATAGTCATCTGAAAAATCTTGTGAGATGGAAATGGCTGGAATGCCTTGTAGAACGGCTTCCATCGCACCTGAAGCCGTTCCAGAATAGGTAATATCTTCACCCATATTGGCTCCGATATTAATACCCGAGATAACAATATCGGGCAGATTATCAGCATCATAAAGTTTGTGCAGTGCTAAAAATATACAATCGGTGGGGGTTCCATCATCAAGTTTAAAGAAACCTTTCTTTAACTCCACAAACCTTAAAGGTTTGGTGAGGGTAAGAGAGTGTCCACAGGCAGATTTCTCTAATGTGGGTGCCACTGTTATAATCTCACCCAACGGCGTTAACGCTTCTATTAGGGCAAGAAGAGCAGGAGAGTCAAAACCATCATCGTTGGTGATTAGTATTTTTTTCATGCTCCATTTCTACTTTAGTTTTCGGTTACGGTATGCCAATAGGCTTAAAACAACCAATCCTGCTGTGGCATAATAGACCCAATTTGGAATTGGTATCGGCTCTCCTGCTGCGTAAGAGTGAAGACCTGAAAGATAGTAGTTGACCCCAAAATAGGTCATAAGTACCGAACTGTATGCCCATAATGAGGCGACATTAAAGGCAAATGGACTGTTAAATCTAGGGATAAATCGTAAATGCAGTACGCTAGCATAAATTAAAATACTCACCGCTGCCCATGTCTCTTTGGCATCCCATCCCCAGTATCTTCCCCAGCTTTCATTTGCCCAAACTCCACCTAAGAAGTTTCCGATGGTGAGTAGGAAGAGACCAATAATAAGGCTCATCTCTGCAATACTGGTCAGCTCTTTAATTGAACGGTCAATGTTGTCGTGACCCTCTTTACGCATAATGAAAAGAATCAATACCAAAAGGGACAAGATTGAACCCAGTCCCAAGAATCCATCACCCGAAATAATGGTTGCCACGTGAATCATCAGCCAATAAGATTTTAGAACAGGTACCAAGTTGGTAATCTCTGGGTTGATAAAGTTCATATGGGCAACCCCCATGGTTATTCCTGCTAAAAGGGTGGTTGCCGCCAAGGTAAAGGGGGATCTTCTGGCAAAGAAAAGCCCTGCCATAACGGTTGATGCGGCGATAAACACAATGGACTCATAGGAGTTTGACCACGGTGCATGTCCTGAAATATACCAACGCATTCCCATTCCAATAAGATGAATAAGAAAACCAAAAATGGTAATGCTCCACATCACTTTCATAATCCATTTCATTGGGAATGTAGGTTTAATTACATGAATAAAGGCAAAAATAAGTAGGAGGATTCCTACCAAAAGGTAAAGAGGAACCAATTTAGAGAGCAGTCCCAATTTGTTATATTCAATCTCCATTTCGATATGTGTGTTCGAGGGAATAACTTCACTACCAAACTTTGTTTGATAGAGTGAAATAAGGTGCAGTGCCTCATGGGCATTGCTCCAGTTGTTATCTTTAACTCCTACTTCTACACCTTGAAATAGGTGCATGGTCATCTGTCTGACCATAGTACCTATCTGCTCAGGAAAGGTTTTGATTGCCTCTCGAGGATTTACCCATTTGTTATTGACATCACTTGGAATAGGAAAAATTTGTAAAAGTGAACCCATATAGACCATATATGAGACACTTAGACGCTCATCTACTTTTGCCAACTCTTTATCATATTGGCTCTTCTCTAAAGGTTTTTTACGCATAGACTCCGAGACTTGATTCGAGAGTTTATAGCTGTTGTCTTTTTTATTAAAGAAGTCAGAAAACTTGGCAAATTTGACACTTTCGTCTAATCCAAGCTCTTTGGCAATCTTTGGGTGGGATATTTTAATCATGGCAACATCTTGATAGAGCATTGGATTAACGGTCATGCCAAGTAGAAGTGAAGCAGGTTCTACCCCAAAGATAGAACTTTTTCCTGATACTTTCGAGATAATCTCATGAGCCAAGGTATCCATGGGTTTCATTCGTCCCCCACTGTCTTGTACTACCAGTTTACCAAACTTCTCTACGCTCTCTTTCTCGTAAGCACTTAAAATGGTTTGCGTTTTTTCGTCGATGCTAGGAGCCACAGCTTGGGCAGGTGTGGTATTGCCCAATAGGAGTAACGCAACTGCCACAATGGTAGCACCTTGCAGTCTTTTGGCTCTTTTTAAGAGTTTTTGAAAACGGCTACCAGAGGCAAAAAGGTTCCATATCATACCAATCAGCATGAGTAGATAACCGATATAGGTAGGGAGCGTTCCTGGGTCATGATTGACGGAAAGAATGGTTCCTTGCTCATCTTTATCGTAAGAGGATTGAAAGAAACGGTAGTTTCTGTGGTCAAGAACATGGTTCATATAGATTTTAAATGGCATATTTTTTATCCCTCTCTCTTCATCAATTAGCTCCACTTCACTGGCATAGGATGAGGGGCTGTTAGAACCTGGATAGCGTTCAAGTTGAAAATCAATTAACTTAAGTGAAAAGGGTAGTTCAATGACTTTTGCACCCAGTACGAGTTTAATATCTACACCACCAAGTGTTAATGTTTTGGATTCACCCTCATTTCCATGATAGGAAAAAAGATTAACATCTTGGCTCTCTTCACCGACTGAAATGCGATAAACTGCCATTTCGGGTTTACCCGATTGAGTTTTAAGTGCGGTGCTTACGAATTTTTTAGAGGCTTTCTCATAAACTTTTCTAAGCACTATCATGTTGCTTTCGCCAAAACTATAGAGTTTTTTAGATTCAAAAAGATTAAATCCTTTGGTTAAATTTTCCTCTTCTTTGGTTAGCATCGAGAGGGTCTTTAGGTCAAAGTCTGTTTTGAGTTTAAGTCCATTATCGGTTTTAATAATATTAAAATAGGGTTTGCCCTCTATTGGAGTATCGCTGTTTCCAAAATTAACAATAAATGAATTGGCATCATAAATCTCACCTCGCGAGAGATGAATATCTTGCCCTTTTGCACCATTACTGATTTTTAAAGCAATAACCATTTTGCCATTGGGGTCAGGAACAAGCTGTTGCTCTGCACTGGGCAGATACTCAATCAGTTCAACTTTTACCTCTTTATCTTCGACACTTAGTGTTTCAGTAAAACTGTTTTTGGTCATAGATGAGAAGAAGATAGGTTTTTCAAAATGGGCTTTATCTTCGCCCTTTTTAGCATCTATCTGAAGAATCTTAACATCGGATACCATGGTATTTGCCGTGTGACCTTCACGAATGTGCATTACGCCCTCGTAACCGATATATCGGGTCATGGCAGCACCAATGGCGATAATTAAAAAAGAGGTATGAAAAATAAAAATTGACCATTTACCTTTTTTGTAGCTTTTATGCTTGATAATATTGTAAAGTAGAACCAAGATAAAAAATAAGAGAAAAACCTCAAACCATTTGGCACTGTATATTAGTGCCTTTGCCGTCTGTGTACCGTAATCATTTTCGATAAAAGTTGCCGTACCAATCACTACACCAAATAAAAATAGTAGGATAACAGCTACCCTCATAGATAATATTGTCTTTAACATTTAAACTCCTAATATAGGGGGATTATAATTTTACGGATTATAACGAATGTCCATTAATGGGACATTAATTGGTTTCATAGTCACCGTAAAGTTATATTTTGCTATGATTATTTAATAATTAACTTGGAGAAATCATTGAAACTTATAACCATTATATTTATTGTACTCTTTACTTTTGTGGGGTGTTCCAATAAAAGTTTTACAAATATATCGACCGTTAAAAAAGAGACCCAACTACGAGAAGCCAACCATCTAAACAACCAAGGGGTAAGAGCCTACCGTAAAGGGGACTATAGAGCCTCTGTTGCTTATTATCAAAAATCAATTATAATTAAAGAGAGAATCTTGGGTGAAGAGCATCTAAGTACCGCCACAGGCTATAACAATTTAGGTTTGGTTTATAAACGACAAGGTAAAGAGGCGAAAGCCTTGACCTATATTCTTCAAGCACTAAAAATTAGAGAGAAAACCTTAGGACAAATAGATAGCCGTACTGCCGAGAGTTATAATAACTTAGGCACACTCTATGCCAGTATTGGTGAAAATAACAAAGCTTTAACCTATGCGAATAAGACCCTAAAGATAAAAGAGAGTATTATAAAAAGAGAGCAGAAAGATACTGCCATTATCTATAATAATCTAGGAGTCATCCATGAAGAGGAGGGGGATTACCAAGAGGCACTAACCCATTATATTAAAGCACTAAAAATCAATGAAAAAATATATGGAGAGACCCATCCTGTAACTCAAGCCAACTACCGAAACATTGCACTGCTTTACTACACCATGGGAAGATATAGTGATGCTCAATTTTATGCTAAAAAAGCAAAACAGGTTTCTAGTGGTGTAGAGCTTGAAGCTATTGTGGTTGAGGGTGAGTAGAGATGTTCCTATACCAACCAACAAAAGGCTATGCCTATAATAGCGATTCTATATTTTTAGTTGACTTTATTGGTCAATTTAAACCCAAAGGAAAACTGCTTGATGTGGGGTGTGGAGTAGGGATTATTTCGCTTCTGCTGAGTAGAGACTTTAACATAGAAACTACTATTATCGATAAACAAAAAATTATGTTACAATACGCGAAACATAATTACACGATTAACAACTTAGATGTTAAGGGGTACTTGGGTGACTTTATAGAGTTTGAGGAGGAGGGGGCGTTTGACTATGTGGTTTCAAACCCCCCATTTTATGACAGCAGTGTGACACAAAGCCAAAACGAGCATCTTAATATTGCACGGTATGCACAGCATCTTCCTATTGATGCATTTATTAAGAGAGTAAAAGGTGTTTTAAGACCAAGAGGGCGATTTATTTTCTGTTATGATGCCAAACAGATAGATAGAGTGTTGCACAGTTTGGTAAAGCATAAGATAAATCCTGAACTATTGCGTTTTGTGCATTCCAAAATAGACCGAGAGTCAAAACTAGTAATGATTAGTGCCAGAGCAAACTCGAAGTCATTAATGAAGATAATGCCCCCTTTGGTGGTGTTTGATGATGAGAACAGATATAGAGATGAAGCCAAAAAGGCTTTTATAAAAGCTTCGACCAATAGTATCAAGGGAGATTATGATATTTGAAGATAATGTGTTAACCCAAGAGGGTTATACGTACAAGTTTACACCCTTGGCATGTAGTAATTGTGGGGGTGCTTGTTGTACAGGTGAGCGTGGTTATATATGGGCAAAATATAAAGAGATAGAAAAAATGGCTAATTTTTTAGAATTAACACTAGAAGAATTTGCTACAATGTATCTTCGTAAGGTCAAGCATCGTTACTCTTTGGTTGAGACAAAGCTAGATGTTAATAATTATGCTTGTGTATTTTTTGATAATACCATAAAACAGTGTACAATATACCCTGTGAGACCGTTACAGTGTCGTACCTTTCCTTTTTGGGAGACATTTAAAAATGATATAGATGAGGTAAAAAAAGAGTGTCCAGGAATAATAGATTGAATTACAAGAGACTAAATATTATGATAATATCGCTGGTATTGGTACTAACGGCATGTAGTTATACGCCAAATGTAACCAAGGTTCCTACTGAGAAGTTGGCAAGTTACAATCCTAAGCATTTTACCAGTACAAAGGTAAAGAAGTATAAAGTTAATAATGAAAACCGTCTAATTATGCAAGCGATTGTGTATGAGCAAGAGGGTGAGTATGAAAAAAGCAACTACTATTACAATAAACTCTATGAAGAAACAGGCAATGAAGAGTACATGTTTAAAGAGATGAGTACCGCTTTGTATATTGGTAAAAAATCTAAAAATCTTTATAGACTTGAAGAGTGGATTAAAGAACATCCTAAAAGTATTAAAGCAAAACGACTGCTGTTGGCATTATATTTAAATGAAAAAGAGTATGACAAGTCTAAAGCATTGGCTAAAATATTGATTTCTCAGTCGGGAAATCCTGTAGATTTTGAACTCTCTGCCAATCCTTATATCTTAACAGGAGAGTATGCTGAGGCGGTAAAATTATTAACTCAAGCCTATAATAAGACTTTTAATGAAGATATTCTGATTAAGATAACCACCCTTTTGGCAAATTACATGGGAGATGTAGAGTCTGCTGTTAATCATTTAGAAAATCACCGACACATGCACGAGTGTAGCGAAAAGGTCTGTCTCCAGCTTTTAGAGATATATACCAAGCAAGAGAAGGTTGGTTTACTAATAGAAGTTTATAAAGACCTATATACAAAGACCAAAAGAGAACAATATGCAGTAAAACTTGTAGAGGGATATATCTATACCCGAGAGTTGGATAAAGCGATTGAATTCTTAAAAAAAGAGTATCAAAATGATGAGTTGCTTTATAAACTCTATTTGGGTAAAAAAAAGTATGCCAAAGCACAACAGATTGCAGAGACACTTTACAGTAAAGGAAACAAGCCAAAATGGTTGGCTGAATCTGCGATGGCACTTTATGAAAATAGTCCCAATAAAGATGATAAAGTGATGTTGAAGCTTTTTATTGAGAAATTTGAACAGGCACTTGAAGGGGGGGCTAGAGATAGTGTCTACCTTAATTATTACGGTTATACCCTTATAGACAAAGATATTGATATAGAAAAGGGGTTAATGCTTATTAAAGAGGCATTAGAAAAAGAGCCTGATAACAGTTACTATCTTGATTCGTTAGCGTGGGGTTACTATAAACTTAATCGTTGTAAAGAGGCGTATATTCAGATGAAAAAAGTGGTTGATGTCGAAGGACTTAAAGAAAAAGAGATTATAGAGCATTGGACAATTATTCAACAATGTCAAGAGAAAAAATAAGGAGATGTGTTGGCACAGATTTTAGATGAGATTATAAAAAAAACAAAAGAGGATTTGGCAAAAAGAAAAATTGATTACCCCGTAGAGTGGTTGGGCCGTTCTCTTGCTTATAACCCTTTCGTACCCAAAGATGTTCATAAAGCACTTAAAGCAACTTCTGAAAATCCCTATCGGATTATTGCGGAGGTTAAAAAGGCAAGTCCAAGTAAAGGGATTATTCGTGAAGATTTTGACCCCGTACTTATAGCTCAAGCCTATGAGCAGGGTGGGGCTGATTCGCTCTCGATTTTAACGGAACCACACTTCTTTAAAGGTGATAAAGAGTATCTAGGAGCCATTCGACGATATACCAGTATTCCTCTGTTACGTAAAGATTTTATTGTTGATAAGTATCAACTGGTTGAAGCATTGGCTTATGGGGCAGATTATGTATTGTTGATTGCTACAGCATTAAGTAGAAAAGAGCTTAAAGAGTTGCTTGGTTATACCCATCACTTAGGATTAGAAGCCCTTGTAGAGATTCACAATAAAACCGATTTGGTTAAAGCCATTTTTGCAGGAGCCAATATTATTGGTATTAATCACCGTAATTTAGAGACCTTTGAGATGGATATGAGTTTGACTCAAAAGTTGGTTCCCTTGATTCCTAACAGCAAAATTATTGTTGCAGAGAGTGGTATAAATACCCATGAAACAGTTCAAGAGTTGAGTAAAGTGGGTGCTGATGCCTTTTTGGTAGGAGAACACTTTATGCGTCAAGAGGATATTGTTCAAGCTGTTAAAGATTTAAAACAGGGAAAATAGATGATAACCGTTGTCATTACTGGTTGCTCTTCGGGGATAGGTTTAGAGACGGCTAAGTATTTGAAAACTCAATCAATTAAGGTCTATCCTACAGTACGAAACAGGAAAGATCTACTGGTGCTAAAAGCATTGGGGTTTGAAAATACCTTGCAATTAGATGTTACCAAATCTGATGAGGTCTCTACTGTAATTAAAACAGTTTTAAAAAAAGAGGGTAGAATAGATGTTTGGTTTAATAATGCAGGATTTGGACAACCTGGTGCAATAGAGGATCTCTCTACCGAGGTCTTAAGAGAGCAGTTTGAGATCAATGTTTTTGGTCTGCATGAGTGTACCCGACAGATTATTCCTGTAATGCGTTCTCAGGGGCAAGGGAAAATTATTCAGCACAGCTCTGTGTTGGGTTTGGTCTCGCTTTTAGGTCGAGGGGCTTATAATGCTAGTAAATATGCAATTGAGGGGTTAACGGATACCCTTCGTTTAGAGCTCAAAGGCACCAATATTCATGCTGTTTTACTTAACACGGGACCCATTACCAGTGATTTTCGTAAAAATGCAATGCAGAAACTTCAAGAGAATATTGATATGGAAAACACCTTGTTTAAAGAGAAGTATCAAAAAAGTCTTTTGGCTGATAAAGGTAAAGTACCTTTTAATGAAGAGGCACGTTCTGTAGCAAAAGTGGTGTATAAAATTATATTGGATGATACGCCAAAACCTCGATATTACATCACCAAAGCGACTTATCTTCTAGGATACTTGAAACGACTCTTAAGTACCTATTTTATGGATAAAATTTTAGCTAAAATTGGCTAATTTTTAATTTTAAAACTTTTTGATATAATCCATTTAAATTAAAATAGGATAAAAAATGGATAAAATTAAAATAGGTGTGGTCACTGCAAGTGATAGAGCAAGTCAAGGAATTTATGAAGATATATCGGGTGTGGCAATTATGGATACCATGAAAGAGTATTTACTTAATGAGTGTACTTATGAGTACCGATGTATTCCTGATGAACAAGCCATTATAGAAGCAACGCTTATTGAATTGGCTCGTGATAAAAATTGCGATCTTATTGTTACGACAGGAGGCACAGGACCTGCTCCTAGAGACGTAACCACCGAGGCTACTGAAAATGTATGTCAAAAACTTCTTCCTGGATTTGGAGAGCAGATGAGATCGGTGAGTCTTCAATATGTGCCAACAGCCATACTCTCTCGACAAACAGCAGGTATTTGTGATGGTGCTTTGATTATTAACCTTCCTGGAAAACCAAAATCAATTCGTGAATGTCTTGATGCTGTATTTCCTGCTGTACCTTACTGTATTGACCTTATTGGTGGTTCGTTTATGGAAGCCAATACCGATGTTATTAAAATTTTTAGACCAAAGAGTAAATAATGGATGTTGCATTTATAGAGAAAAAGCTACAAGAGATATATGCAGAGCTTGAAGTTGAGGTCATGGAGGTATTGATGGATGAATCTTTAGATAAGAAGCAGACCAATCTAAGAATGAAACCCTTGAAGTCAACCAAGCAGATTTTAAAAAATGCACTTGATAGTATTAAAATGGTAGAGAAGTTATCAAAAGAGGAGATGGAGCAATGAGAAATCTCCTCTTAATTTCACTTTTAAGTAATATTTCTTTTGCCAATGAAAATATTCAAAAAATTGAACCAACCATGCCGTGGATGATACCTTGGATACTAAGCTGTTTACTTATTATAGGGTTACTTTTTTGGTCTTTTTATAAAGCAATGAAAACCAATAATCCTAAATATGGTTATGTTATTCTTTTGGGAATTGTCTTAATGATTGCAATGTTTTATATCTAATTCGATTATTTTATAATATAATACGACAGAAAATGTTATTTAAAAGTAAGGATTAAAAATATGAAATATAGTAGTAAAATACTTCTTTTTGGCTCTTTTGGGTCACTGTTGTTGATATTTCTCTGTTTGTATGTTAACTTAGAGAAGTTTGCATTAAAATCAGAGACAATGTCAGTAGAGGAGTTTGAAGTAATAGCCCAGACCAAACCGATTACAAAGGTTATAGAGCCAATTAAAGCCATTGACTCAAAAGCAGAAGTAGAGCGGTTAAAACCATCATTGCTTGATTATACCATTGCCAATCAAGTATTGACCATTGCGGGGGAGTTGCCTATTCTTGAAAATAGTGATAGGTTAAAAATTGCCATGATGAAACGATGTGAAGTGGTCACATGTGAAAGAACCATTATGTTTTCAAAAGATCAAGAGAACCCCTCATGGAAGCGTTTAGCTCAAGAGGTTATTGAACTTTTTAATGATGAAAATATTACGCTGGTTGATTTTACATTAAGTAATGAGCGTATTCATATTGATGGTGAATTGCCTTCTGCTCGTGTTAAAGAGAAACTTTTAACGTTGATAACGACCTATAAAGGGTTAAATGAAGTAAATGATACCACCTCAGTTAAAGAGCCTATTGCGTTAAAAAAAGAACCTATAAAAGAAGAGGTTCATATTAAAGAAGATAGCAATGACTCTATTGAATCGGTTAAGAAGATAGATAACCCTATTTTATTGGTACAAGAGGAGATTAACAATCTTTTAAAGAATAAAAAAGTCAATTTCTATAGAAGCCGTGCAAAAATTACCAATAGAGGTAAACGAACACTCGATTTAATTATTGCCATTTTAAAGAAAACACCCAATTTAACCATAGAGGTTCAAGGACATACCGATGCTAGTGGCAAAGTTAGGATTAATCAGTGGATTAGTGAAGAACGTGCTAAGAGTGTTAAAAACTATTTAGGAAGTCGAGGATTAAATCCTAGAGACATAACAGCCAAGGGGTTTGGTGAGACCAAGTTACTTTTAGAAGATAAACCCTATAGCAGTTTGAATCGGCGTGTAGAGATAGAGATAAAAAGGAGATAGAGTGATAGAGATGATAGGAAAAATGGCACTATGCCTTATAGTTGTTTTGTTGTTTGGGTTTTTGATAGGTTGGTTGTTCTCAAAAGCATTAAAGTCTGAAAAGGGTGATATTGAGCTTGATAATGAAGATAGTAGGCTAAAAGAGCTAGAGAAGCTCTACTCTAACGAGAAAAGAATAACCAATGAGTATAGTAAAAAAAATAGAGAGTTGAAAGGTGAACTGATGAAAAAAGTTAATCTTTTAAAAGATACTTCGCTAGTAGTCGATGAGTTAAGGAAAGGTTCTACACAAAAAGATAAAAATATTGCTCGAGTGAATGAACTAGAGATGTTGTTAGAGAGAAAAGAGAGTGAACTACGTGAGTTTGAAACAGTTTTAATCAAAGCAGAAGATATGATTGAAAAATTAAGAGGGTAATTGAAATATAAATGCTCTCTGTACTTAGAGAGTGTTTATTAATTTACCTTCTACTTCTCCAAAAACTACTAGTTGCCAAAATATGCTCACAAGGACCTTTATTCAATTTATTTTGCCCAAAATACCAACAGTCACAAGAGGCATCTTTAAGCTTCATCTCATTGTCTATGACCAAACAAGTTTGAGAAGTAAATTTAGGATCAACCTTTAACAGTTGTCCACCTTTTTCATTCAACTTATATTCTAGTAACTCAAAAAACAATCCCCAGCTTTGTTGAGTAATGACACGATTTAATCCTCGTTTTGCTTTTGCATTTTTAGAGGGCTTTTCTATCGTGCCTTTTGTTTTTGATGTCATGTTTTTAATTTTTAAATCTTCCACTACCACAGTTTGATTTTCACTGTATGATTTTGAAAGTTTATGTAAAAAATCTTTGCGCATATTTGCTATTCTAAGATTTTGTTTGGCTATTTTAGCTTTTGCTTTAGCACGATTGTTTGAATTCCAATGACAAAAAGATTGTTTTGAAGTAGTAAAGATTCGTTAGACTTTTTTGTTTAAATCAGCAATAAAAGCATTACCGATAAAACCAATGCTATTCTCTCTTTGAATAGTATATTTTTTTAAATAAGTTTGTATTGAAGTAGTTTGGAGAAGATTTAAAAGTACAAGAGTCTTCGTACACTCAAATATTAGCCTGTTCAACTCGACACAAATAACGCATGGTAATGCACTATTTGTCTTTACAAGACCACTACGAAATATGCATTACCATGCGTTATTTGTAATAGTAAAGAATAGGTTAATGACGCTTTGTTAGACTCTATACATATATGGTGATACACCATACGGATTGCAAGGTTCTCTTGTACTTTCTAGGGAAATTATAACTTTAAATAGATAATTTATAACTTAAATTATTAATAAAAAAATATAGAGTGTTAAAAACTTTGATAAATCCCATGAAATAGGAGTTGTAGGTGGTGGGTCCTCGGGGACTCGAACCCCGGACCACTCGGTTATGAGCCGAGTGCTCTAACCAGCTGAGCTAAAGACCCACCTGCGAAAATACTAGCGACGGTTATGCCTCATCATCGTTATTTTCGAGTCAGAATTATACATAAAATAGAAACGAAAAGCAAGTAAATTCTCTAAAATTCCAAAAAGTATTGCAAAAATGATAAAAGAAGTTCCTCCGTGGCTAAACATGGGCAGTGGAAGCCCCACAACAGGAGCCAATCCCATGGTCATTGAGATGTTGACTGCCATATAAATAAAGAATAAAAAGGCAATTCCCGAAGAGAAAACTTTAACAAAATAGTCTTTGGGGTTTTTCATAGCAATTTGCAAAAGGTGTAAAATAAGAAAAGCATACATAAAAATGGTAAAAATCATTCCTGTAAATCCAAATCTTTCTCCAAGGTAAGCAAAGATAAAATCGGTAGAGGAGACAGGTAAAAACTTTAATTGGGTTTGGGTTGCTTCTTCTCTATCTTGTCCATGCATTCCCCCTGAACCAATAGCAATAATAGATTGTTGGACATGATAGCTAGGTTCACCAATAAAGTTTGCAATTCTCTGTTTTTGGTAGGGTTTTAGAGCATGGGTATAGATAATGGGTGCTAAAAGCCCTAAAATCAGTAGTATCGTTAGCCATATTCGTACCCGTACTCCAATAATAAAAAGCACACCAAATCCTGTAAGCAGAAGTACCAGCCCTGTTCCTAAATCGGGTTCTTTGGCAATAAGTATAAAAGGAAGCAGTATATAAAAAGAGAGTCGAAGAAACATCTTTACTCCATATCCATTTTTAGGAGGAGGTGTTCTAAGAATAACATGACCCAACATCATCAATACGGTAATTTTTATAAATTCTGAAGGTTGTATGGTGAGTCCTGTAAAGGGAATCTCAATCCAACGTTTGGCTCCAAGTATGCTTTTTCCAAAAAACTCGACATTTAGTAGTAGCAGTAGGTTAAACCAGTAAGAGATGGGAATAAGCCATTGATATTTACGCCAAGGTATTAAAAAAGATATAAAGAATACGGCAAAGGCAATGGCATAATAGATCATCTGCTTATTAAATAGCTTGGGGTTTATTTCATAAACTAGGTAGGATGAAATAATCAGTAGAGGAATTAATTGTATTATTAAAATAAAATTAAATTGTTGAAGTATTCGTCTATCAAATTGAAACCAATTTCTCATATAATTCTCTATTTTTTTAAATGGATTATAACAAATGAAGATTAATCTTAAGTATTGATGAGTCTTACAATGGTACATAATAGGGGAGGAGTACATTGGTTGTTATCTATCAATATTAAAAGGAGGAATGGGAAAAAACTTTCTCATCACATACTTAAGATATATTTGAAGTATAGCTAAATCGGATAAAATTACTCTTAATTAAATTAGAAATAGAGTTATTCTTCATAAAAATTAGAAATGTCGTTGAGTTCCTCTGCCTTTTTTTGGGATTTTACTTCTACTTTGACCTATTTCATCTTTTTTCATCATCTTTTGAGCCAATGCTTTGGCTTTTTTTAAATCAACTCCTTTTTTTTCCTTCATTGGAGGGGGAGTATCCGTATAATTAAAGCTTTCGGTTGTTATGGCAGGGAGTGTTTTATTAATCATGATTTCTATCTCTTTTAACTGCTCAATCTCTTTTTTACAGATTAAGGAGATTGCTTCTCCTTGGTGTTTGGCTCGTCCTGTTCGACCAATACGGTGAATATAATCCTCATTTTTTAGGGGAAGTTCAAAATTAATAACATGGGGAAGGTTTGTAATATCAATTCCCCTAGCTACCACATCGGTGGCGACAAGTACGGATATTTTTTTCTCTTTAAATTGTTGGAGGGCATGGTTTCTAGCTTTTTGGCTTTTATCACCATGTATGGCTGATGCGGTTAACCCATCTTGGATTAATTGAACAACCAGAGCATTGGCTTGGTGCTTGGTGTTAACAAAGACCAATACCTGTTTCCATGATTTAGAACGTATTAGAAAAGAGAGCAGGGGAGCTTTCTGCTCTTCGTTGATATGGTGTACCATTTGATTAACTTTTTGGGTTTCCATATTGTCAGGGTCTATGCTAATACTAATGGGCTTACTAAGCAGTGATTTCCCCAAGTTTTTAATGGCAGGAGGAAAGGTTGCCGAGAACATTGAAGATTGTCGCTTTTTAGGAAGCTGTGAGATAATTACTCTAACATCATTTATAAATCCCATCTCTAGGAGTTTATCTGCCTCATCTATTACGACCATTTGAACAGCAGAGAGATTAACCGTTCCATTTCTTAGATGGTCAAGTAGCCGACCTGTTGTTGCCACCACGATATTGGCTCCTGCACGAATCTGTTTAACTTGCCCTCCTAGTTTTACCCCACCATAGAGTGCAATAGACTGATGTGTAAAAGCTTTGGCATATTTTTCGATATTGTTATGAATTTGAAGTGCAAGTTCACGTGTCGAGACCAATATTAACGCATCTATTTTGTAGCGTTGGTCTCCTAGTTTTATCTCTTGAGTCTCAGAAATATTCTCTAGCATGGGTAGAACAAATGAAGCTGTTTTTCCTGTTCCTGTTTGAGATGTTGCTATTAAATCTTTGCCTTGTCGTAGGATAGGAATTGCCTGTTGTTGTATGGGGGTAGGAGTGTTGTAGCCTAATGATGTTAGGGTGTTTTGTAGTTTTTCGGAGAGCATTAGATTATCGAATGACATGATGGAATCCTTTAAAGGTAATTGAAAATTAGGGGGTTAAGTTTATAGAAATGAGATTATAACATAGCCAACTGTTATTTTCTAATCTAATTTACGTAATATCAAGTGCAGTTTTGATATTATTGACTCCTAAAAAGGAATTAACAATAATGAAAATATTATTCACACTATCAACATTGGTTTTAATATTAAATGCGAGTATAACGCTACCTAAGAACTTTGAGACCGATTTTAACCAGACCATTACTAACGATAAGAATAGAGCAATCCACTACAGAGGTAAGGTGAGTTTTAAACAAGAGAAATATATCATTGTTAATGAGGCTGGGGATGAACGAGAGATTGGTAGCAGTTTTTTTAAATGGAACTATACAGATCCTACTAAGAAAGAGGTTTGTACTGATGGTATTCAATTAACTGTTATTGATCATGATTTGGAGCAGGTATCGAAGTATCTGATTAATGAGGGGATTGATTTAGAGAAGATACTAAATGTTGCAGAACAGATTAGTACCAAGGATTATAAAGCAACGTATAAAGAGGTTGAGTATCTTATTACTCTTGATGAAAAAGGGCAATTAAAAAAGATTGTTTATGTTGATACGCTTGATAATCGTGTAAAAATTATTTTTGAGAAAATGGAGTACAATATTCAACCATTTGATGATAACGATGTAAAGTGTCCTGCTCAAGCTGATTATGATGTAATAGAGGGATAAAAGTTGGAAAAATTGTTTTCAAATTTTCAAATGGACAGTGAATTTTTTATCTTGGTTGGGCTTTTTTTTACCATTACCTTTCTTATTACCATTATTATTGTGGTATTTGTTACCAAGATTAAAACACTTAACTCTTTTTTGGAACAGGCAAAAGAGATTGATAAGGCAAAGATAGCCAAAGTGTCCCAGCTTGAGGTGATGCTTCAAGAGGAGAAGATACAAAATATTAATTTAGAAAAAGAGCTTGAATATTTTATAAAAAATAAAATGGAGCTTCGAAAGTCTAAAGTGCATGTCAATAATCTAAAAGATGAGATAACCAAGCAGACCAAAGAGCATATTGAAGCATATCATCATCAGCAATCGAGTTATCAACAGCTTAAGACACACTATGAACTGCTTTCAGAGAGTTATCATAAGTTGGATACCAAATATGAGATGTTAAAAAAACGTAATGAGACATTGGTAGGTGAAAACAACCTCTCTCATACCCGTTTGCGAGAGAGTGAAGTGAAGATATCTGAACAACAGAAACAGAATCGTGAGAAGATGCTCATGATGAAAGAGCATCGTGGTGATTTAAAAAAAGAGTTTGAAAGTTTAGCACTGAGGGTTTTTGATGGAAACTCAAAAATATTTAATCGATTAAGCCAAGAGAACCTTAGCAGTATGATTAAACCACTAGAGATACAGATAGATGATTTTAAAAAACAGGTACAGACCCTTTATCGTGATGAGTCCAAAGATAGAGCGATGCTAAAACAAGAGATTCTTTCACTTAAAGAGTTAAATCAGCAGATTAGTCAAGATGCCATCAATCTGACCAATGCCCTTAAAGGTGAAAAGAAACAACAAGGAGTATGGGGAGAGATGGTTTTAGAGAAAGTATTAGAGTCCTCGGGGTTACGTAAGGGGTTTGAGTATACCAGAGAGGTGACACTAAAAAATGATGAGGGGAAATCTTATCGACCTGATGTATTGGTTCATCTTCCTGATAAACGAGATTTGGTGATTGATGCTAAAACATCACTTAATGCGTATAAACAGTACATTAGTAGTGAGAACTCTAAAGAGTATTATCTTAAAAATCATGTGAAAGCACTTAGGAACCATATTAAAAGTCTCTCGGATAAAAACTATGAGAAGCTTTTAGGCATTAATACTTTAGATTTTGTGTTTATGTTTGTTCCCATAGAAGGAGCTTTAGCAGTGGCATTAGAGCAAGACAACTCTTTGTATGATGATGCGTTTAAAAAACAGATACTTTTGGTGGGACCCACCACGCTACTTATTGCCATGCGTGCCATTGAAAATGTATGGAAATATGAGAAACAGAACCAAAATGCTAAAGAGATTGCTACACGAGCAGGGGCATTGTATGATAAGTTTGTTGGATTTTCAGATGATATGGTTAAAATATCAAGACAGTTCGAGGGGCTTCAAGGGAGTTTTGAGTCTGCCAAAAAACGATTGAGTGAAGGCAGAGGCAATATTGTACGGCAAGTAGAACAGCTTAAAGAGATGGGGGCGAAGACCAGTAAGCAGATTCCTAAAGAGATGAGGTCTTTATAACCTCATCTTTTTAGACCATTTCAACTATTTTTGAGGCACATAAAAACTTATTTTCAAATCTCTTTGCCGAGATAGGACGACTGCATAAGAAGCCTTGATAAGAGACATGGGGGTTGATTTCCATAATTTTCATTTTCTGTTCGTAGGTCTCGATTCCTTCAATAATAATTTTATAATTAAACTGTTTTCCTATACCTATAATACTTTTAACCAGCTCTTGGTCGTCGTGATTGGTTAAAATATCGGTAATAAAGATACGGTCAATTTTTAGGACTTTAAATGCCAATTTTTTAAGATACGAGAGTGAAGAGTATCCTGTTCCAAAATCATCAATACTACACTCAACACCCCGTTTTCTTAAATCTTTAATAATCTTTTGTGTTTTGGTAAAACTATCAATAAGTGTGGTTTCGGTAACTTCGAGTTTTAATAGAGAAGGATCAACTTTATACTTTATCATACACGCTTCTATATGTTCTGAAAAGTTGACTTCATGGAGTTGTCGAGCATTGATGTTGATGGCAATATACTCAAAATTAAGCATTTCTCTTTTTTCCCACAGCGAGAGTTGTCTACAGACTTCGTTAGCAACCCACCACCCAAGTCGGTTAATAAGTCCCGACTCTGTTGCCATTGGTATAAATTTATTGGGCATAATTAACCCTTTGGTTGGGTGGTTCCATCTGACCAATGCTTCAATGGCAGTCAGTGTATCATCTTTAATATCAACAATAGGTTGGTAGTGGAGTTCAAGCTCATTGTTTGTTAGTGCAAGGTTAAGGTCTTGTTGCAACGAGGTAAGCTCTTGCTGTTCTAAATCAAGAGAGTGGTTATAAAAGGTAATGTTGTCTCTGCCATCTCGTTTGGTCTGATACATCGCCATATCAGCTTGACGTATAATGCTGTCTATATCCTCTGTTTTTGGTTTAATAATAACAATTCCTATACTGCTGGTCATATAGAGGTTTAAGCCATCAATTTCAAAAACTTTAAGAAAAAGTTTTTTGATACGGTTGGCAATCACTTCAGCCTCTTTTTTGGTAATCTCTGCATTTTTTGAGACAAAAGGGGTGGTTAATATAAACTCATCTCCACCTAAACGGCTCAGGTGGGTCGTTGTTAATTTTATTGATTTAAATCTTTTGGCAACCTCTAAGAGCAGACCATCTCCAACGGCATGACCAAAGGTATCATTAATCTGTTTAAAGTGATTTAAATCCATATAGAAAAGAGTAGAGTAGTAGTTTTCATGCTTTTTAGATTCTATTAGCTTTTGCATAAAATTTTTATAAGCTCTTCGGTTGTGCAGACCTGTCAGTGAATCGTGTAGTGATATATAGTTAATCTGTTCATAGGCTTGATGTTCAATGGTTTTATCATCTACAATCCCAATTCCACCAATGGTATCACCATTGGCATTGAGTAGTGCCGAACAGGTTAGCTCTGCCCAGATGGTTTTCTTTTGGAATGAGAAGTTATAGGAACCCATATAACGTTTAGATGATTTATTTTTCAAGACATCATGCATTAATTTTACTGCTTTTTCATCTTTCAGTGTTTTTAGGTCAAATCCTTTAAGGCTTTTATCGAGTCCAAATATTTGATAAAAAAGACGATTATATGAGAGTATCTTTAACTCATTATCATAATAGAAAATTCCAATAGGTGCTTGACCCAATAGTGATGTTAGTTTTTTCTCTTTTATCTCCAAACTTTTTTTAGCATTTTGATAGAGTCCTTGGTTGATAAATGTTTGATAAAAAAGTTTATAGAGATGTCTGCTTGATAAGAGTAGGAAAAGATAGAGGGTGATAATTAAAAATTGAAAAACTTGAGCATAAGGAATTTCTGACGATGTAAGCAGAAAGAGCAGTGGAAAAAGAAGAAGGCTAATAAAAGAGATAGAAACTGTAAATAGGGTAATGGCTTTTTTGGGTGTAAAGGTATAAAACTCTTTTATAAGCTTACTTTTAGTGATTGCTGAAATGGTTTTTTCCGATAAATGTTGTGTTAGTTTCTTCATGAATTAATTATATAATAATATTTATTAATACCAAATAACATAAGCAGTTAAAATTGGATAATTAATAAATTAATTATATCCCATTTCTAAAAAAAACTTGCTAAAATTATAGATTATTAAAATAATAATCTATAAAAGGATAGAAACATGAAAGTATTACTGATTAAAGATGTAAAAAGCTTAGGTAAAAAAGGTGAAATTAAAGAGGTTAAAGATGGTTATGGTCAAAACTTTTTAATAGGTAAGGGGATGGCTAAACTCGCGACCCCTGATGTTGTTACCAATTGGAAAGCAGAACAAGAGCGTATGGCACAAGAGTTAGCAGATGAGCTTAAGCAGTTTACTAATGAAAAAGCAATTTTAGAAAAAGCCACCATCATTATTAAGAAAAAGTCAGCACCTGTGGGCATTCAAGGTTCTGTGGGTAAAGATGAGATTTCTAAAAATATTAAAGAGCAACTAAAAATTGACCTTGATAAAAAGAGCATTGAGCTTAAAAAAGCTATTAAATCAACAGGTGTACATAAAGTAGATGCCAAATTGGGGCATGGGATTCATGCCATGTTAAATATTGAAGTGGTAGGAGAAGCGTAGTCGTGTTTGATGCAACAACGATACTTGCCTACAAAGGTGAGAATAGTGCTGTGATTGGTGGTGATGGACAAGTTACGTTTGGAAACACCATACTCAAAGGCAATGCTACTAAAATCCGTTCGCTTTATCATGGTAAGATTTTAGCAGGTTTTGCAGGAAGTACAGCAGATGCTTTTAATCTTTTTGATATGTTTGAAAATATCTTAAATGAGAAAAAAGGTGATTTGCTAAAATCGGTGATTGAGTTTTCTAAAATGTGGAGAAAAGATAAACATCTGCGACAACTCGAAGCGATGATGCTGGTTCTTAACCGAGAACACATTTTTATCTTAACAGGCACAGGTGATGTGGTTGAACCAGAAGATGGTAAAATTGCTTCGATTGGAAGTGGTGGAAACTTTGCCATCTCGGCAGCTAGGGCATTAGATAAACATGCCAATATGTCAGCTACAGAGCTGGTTAAAGAGAGTCTTAACATTGCAGGGGAACTCTGCATTTATACAAATACAAATATAAAAACACTGGAGCTTTAATTGAGTAACACATTGTCAACCAGTCTCACACCCAAAGAGATTGTTTCATTTTTAGATAAATATGTTATTGGTCAGACCAATGCAAAAAAAACCATTGCCCTAGCACTTAGAAATCGTTATCGACGTTTACAACTAAGTGCAGAGATGCAAAAAGATGTAATACCTAAAAATATTTTGATGGTTGGGAGTACAGGGGTTGGTAAAACAGAGATTGCCAGACGACTCTCGATGATGATGCGTCTCCCATTTGTTAAGGTAGAGGCGAGTAAATATACAGAAGTCGGTTTTGTAGGGCGTGATGTTGAGTCAATGATTCGTGATTTAGCAGTGCATTCGCTCTCGTTGGTAAGAGAAGAGCAAAATGGACTCAATCAAGGAAAAATTGAAGCCTATATTGAAAATAAAATTATAGAGAAACTGCTTCCATCACTTCCTTCAGGAGCCAGTGAGCAGAAACAGCACGATTATGAGAACTCATTTGCTAAAATGCAAAAGAAGTTTGAAAAAGGTGACTTAGATCATCTTAAAATAGAGATAGATATGCCAACACCAACCATTGATATTAGTGGTGGAGGAAACATGCCCCCAGAGATGGCAAATGTACAAGAGTCTATTATTAAAGTGATTGGTGGTCTTAATAAAAAAGGCAAGAAAAAAGAGGTTACGGTTAAAGAGGCTAAAAAAATCTTGGAAGTTGAAGCGAGTGAAGAGCTTTTTGACGAAGAGAAGCTTAAGGATTTGGCACTTAAAAAGATAGAAGAGGGGGGAATTGTCTTTTTAGATGAGATAGATAAAATTGCAGTACCTGCCAACTCTAGTTCTCGTCAAGATCCAAGTAAAGAGGGAGTACAAAGAGACCTTTTACCTATTGTAGAGGGTTCTAATGTTCAGACACGTATTGGAATGGTGAAAACTGACCATATTTTGTTTATTGCTGCGGGTGCATTTCATCTGACCAAACCAAGCGATTTAATTCCAGAGCTTCAAGGTCGTTTCCCTCTAAGAGTAGAGCTTGATAGTTTGGATGCTGAGGCACTCTATCGTATTTTAACCGAGCCTAAAAATTCACTTATTAAACAGTATAAAGCACTTTTGGGTGTTGAAGATGTTGAGTTGATTTTTGAAGAAGATGCGTTAAGAGCCATTGCCAAATATTCATCAGTTGCCAATGAGAAGACCGAAGATATTGGTGCTAGACGACTTCATACCATTATGGAAAAAATTATTGAAGAGATTAGTTTCTCTGCCGATGAACATGTTGGTGAGAAGGTCATAATAGACGAAGCCCATGTTGAGAGTAAGCTTGAGAAGCTTGTAGATGATGAGGATACCACTCGGTATATTCTTTAATTAAGTAGGGTATAGAAATTCTATCTATACCCATGAAATAGAATATGATATATATCGTTCAGCTTAAGCTCTGGGCATATGGGAGTCGTGTGAATGGAGAGGCTCATGATACGAGTGATTTGGATTTGGTTATTATCTCAAAAGATGGTCAAAAGGTAGATATAAATGAGCTTATAAGTTTTAAAGAGCATCTACAAGATTCTAATATTCCTATTTTAACACAAGTTATAGATTGGAACAGGGTACCTAAAAATTTTCATGAAAATATTTTAGCTAATTATGAAGAGATTGTTAGGATTGGGTAGAGTGTAGTTGAGATATACTACGAAAAATATTTTAAAAGAGATTATATATAATGGAAAGAAAAACAAAATCAGGCTTTATTGCTGTAGTAGGGCGACCAAATTCTGGTAAGAGTACGCTACTTAACCACTTGGTGGGTGAAAAACTTGCAATGGTATCTAAAAAGGCACAAGCGACTAGAAAACGGATGAATATTATTGTGATGCACAATGAGCATCAGCTTATTTTTGTGGATACCCCTGGGATTCATAGAAAAGAGAAACTTATTAATGAGTTTATGCTTGAAGAGGCTCTTAAAGCGATGGGTGATAGTGATTTAATTCTATTTTTAGCTCCTGTAACGGATAAGTTGGATGAGTATAAGAAGTTTTTGGCATTGGATCAAGGTAAGATGGTAAAGCACATTATACTGTTAACCAAGATAGATCATGTACCAAAGCTTAAGGTTCTAGAGAAGCTTGGGGAGTATCAGAAGTATCAAGATGAATTTGAGGCGATTATTCCTTTCTCTGTGAACAAAAAGGTGGGTAAAAAAGCCCTTCTTGATGAGGTGGTAAAATATCTGCCTGAGTCACCTGCATTTTTTGATACGGATATAATGACTACCGATAATATTCGTGATATTTATAAAGAGCTTATTCGAGAATCAGTTTTTGAGAACTTAAGTGATGAGATACCCTATGAGTCTGATGTAACCATTGAAAAGATTGATGAGAGTGATGAGATGGATAGAATTTATGCTACGATTGTAGTTGAAAAAGAGACTCAAAAAGGAATTATTGTTGGAAATAGAGGAGAGGGGATTAAACGGGTTGGAAAGTTTGCACGACAACAACTCGAGATATTCTCTCAAAAGAAAATCTATTTAGACCTTCATGTTTCTGTTAAAAAAGGGTGGAGTAAATCACGTGGTAGCCTTGAAGATCAAGGGTATATTTTTTAATTTAGATCAATACTTTTATCCTCTGCGTAACTAAATAGGAGTAAAATACTCCTATTTAAATTTTTTCTCTATTCTCCATTCAAATTTACTTATTTTTATGATAAACTTACCCTTATAATTACTCAAAAAAGGAAAACTAATATGAAAAAACAGATATTTAACCCTAATCCAGAATTTGCAAAAGATGCACGAGTAGGTAGTATGGATGCCTATTGGGAACTACAAAATAGAGCCATCGAAGATTATGAAGGTTTTTGGAAAGATTTTGCCGATGAAAAGATTGATTGGTTAGCACCTTATGATAAAGTTTTAGATGAGAGTAATGCCCCTTTTTATGAGTGGTTTACCAATGGTAAGCTTAATGTCTCTAATCAATGTATCGACAGACACTTAGCCGATAAAGCTGATAAAACAGCGATTTTATTTGAGGGTGATAGAGGTGATGTAGAAAAAATTACCTATGCACAGCTTTCACAACGCGTGAACAAGATGGCAAACTTGCTTAAAAATAAGTTTGGTGTTAAAAAGGGTGATAGAGTTGTTCTCTATATGCCGATGATTCCTGAATCTGCTTATGCGATGTTGGCATGTACCCGTATTGGTGCAATTCACTCGATTGTATTTGGTGGGTTCTCGGCTGAAGCGTTAAAAGATAGAATCGAAGATGCTGAAGCGAAGATTGTTATTACGGCTGATGGAGCGTATAGAAAAGGAAAACCTTATATGCTTAAAGGGGTAGTTGACAATGCTCTTTCTCAAGGTGGAGCGTGTGTTGATTCTGTATTGGTTGTTAAAAGAAACAATGAAGCAACCGAGTGGGTTGAGGGTCGAGACCACAGTTATAATGATTTGATTGATGCCGAATCAGATGTTTGTCCATTTGAGCTAATGGACAGTGAAGATCCACTCTTTTTACTCTATACTAGTGGCAGTACAGGCAAACCAAAAGGAGTTCAGCACAATACGGCAGGGTATATTCTTTGGGCTCAGATGACCATGGAGTGGGTATTTGATGTTCAGGGTGATGATCTCTTCTGGTGTACGGCTGATATTGGTTGGATTACAGGGCATACCTATATTGTTTATGGACCACTGGCTGCTGGGACAACAACTTTGATGTTTGAAGGAGTTCCAACCTATCCTAATGCAGGAAGAGCATGGAAGATGGTACAAGACCATAAGGTAACTCAGTTCTATACTGCACCAACAGCAATTAGAGTATTGTATAAAATGGGTGAAAATGAGCCTAAGAAATATGACCTCTCTTCATTAAAAGTATTGGGAACGGTTGGTGAACCAATTGATCCACCTGCATGGAAATGGTACTATGAGACGGTAGGAAACTCTAACTGTTCTATTGTGGATACATGGTGGCAGACCGAGACAGGTGGACATATTATTAGCCCACTTCCAGGGGCAACACCTATTAAAGCTGGATGTGCGACCTTTGCACTTCCTGGAATTATGACCGAGATTATCGATCCTGATGGCACACCAAAAGAGATTGGTGAGACAGGACTACTATGTATTACTAAGCCTTGGCCAAGTATGATACGAAATGTTTGGGGTGATGAAGCACGATATAAAAAAGCCTATTTTGGAGATGCCGTAAAAGATGGTAAACCTGTCTATTTCTCTGGTGATGGTGCTGTTTTAGATGAAGATGGATATATCACGATTACAGGTCGTATGGATGATGTTATTAATGTTTCAGGTCACCGAATGGGAACAGCCGAGATTGAAGCTGCTGTTAATAAAGATGACTCTGTAGCAGAAGTAGCTGTAGTTGGGCGACCTCATGAGATTAAAGGTGAGTCAATTTTTATTTATATCGTGTTAAAAGATGGACACATTAATGATGATATTAAAAGTCATATCAATGCACTGCTTAGTTCTGAGATTGGAAATATTGCCAAAGCTGATGATATTATCGAAGTTCCTGGACTGCCAAAGACCCGTTCAGGTAAGATTATGAGACGAATCTTGCGTACCATTGCGAAAGGTGAGGCGATTACACAAGATACCTCGACACTTGAAGACCCATCAGTGGTGGGGCAGATAGAGGCTTGTGTTAAAGGTTAAATATCAAAGTTAAAATAGCTATTTTTATAAGGCTCATTTTTTAATGTAAAGTGCCACCACTCTTGAGCATAGGATTTAAATCCATATTTAATCATAATACTGTTAAGGAGCATTCTATTGGCTCTTTGATGGGCATCAATTTTTGGGTATTTTACCCAAGATTGTTGACCAAAGAAATCAAAGCTACTCCCCATATCTAGTTCAACTTTTGTTTTTAAATCAATAAGGGTTAAGTCTACGGTACTACCACGACTGTGTCCAGATTTTTCAGCAATATAGCCCTCTTTGAAAAGATTTTTCTTGTGAACATTAGGGTAATACTCCTCTTTCATTGTTTTATCATTCAAACTTTTACCCCATCGTACAAAATGGTCAACTGCTTTTTGAGGGCGATAGGCATCAAAAACTTTAACTCCTAAACCAAACTCATTTAAATCTTTTTGAACATTTTTGAGTCCCTTTGTTGCTTTTTTAGTTAAGATGGCTCTAGGAGTTAAGTAGCCATCTATGGGTTTACCAATAAAATTATTGTCTGTGTAGTATCTCATCTCTAGTTCAATATTGGGAATGACCTCTTTTAAAAAAGAGAAAGCGTTGGGTAACTCTTGAGCTTGAAGAAGACCAAAGAGTAGAAAGAGGGTTAACTTTTTCATAAAAATACCTTTTTAGTGAATTTTATCAGAAGAAACTTTAAGAAAAATATTTCACTTTTAAGTAATATTTCTTAAACTAAATTATATATAAAACAACTAAATTAAACTCCCTACCAAAAAGCCACTAGCAAATGACCATTGTAAATTATAACCCCCACACGGACCATCTAAATTCATGACTTCACCACAAAAATAAAGACCTTTTAACTTTTTACTTTGTAAAGTATTGGGGTCTATCTCTTTTAATAAAACTCCTCCACGAGTAATCATTGCCATTTTAAAACCATCATGTCCATTAATAGTAAGAGGTGTCCATGCTAAAAGTTTAATAAGCCTATCCCTAGAGGCTCCAGAGAGCTTTTTAAAGGTTATGGTAGGGGAAGCATTGCTAAGTTTGCAAAATTCAATAGCAACGGATTTAGGTAGAAGAGTCATAAGTAAACCCAGTGTGCTTTGATTGGAATCTTTAGCTAATATCTCTTTAAAATAGGTTTGTATCTGCTGTTCATTCATCCCTTTAGTCAAATTCATTAATAAAGGAACCTCATCAAATTTAGAGAGCAGGGGGGTTATCTCACGAGAAAAATCTAATACTACAGGTCCTCTAATTCCATTTTTTGTAAAGATTAAATCACCTTTTGCATAGAGTTTTTTATACTTTTTAATATTAACACGCAGTTCAACTTTAGCAAGGGTATCTGCTCGACAGTTTGCTCCCCAATGCTCTTTTGTTTTAAGAGGCATCATTGCAGGATAAAGTTTTGTAACTTTATGACCCACTGATTTGGCTAAATTGTATCCATCACCCTCGGTACCTAGAACGGGATATCCCATTCCCCCAGAGGCAATAACAACATGCCTAGTTAAAAAGGTATTGCTCTGTGTTGTGACTCCTGTAACTTCTAAGCCATTATGTTCTAGCTTCTCTACTTTTTGGGAACAAAGAACCTTGACACCAACTCTTTTCATCTCATTTTCTAACGCTTTTATTATTGTATAAGAACTATGCCCCACGGGAAAAATACGAAACCCATCAGGAGCATCTGTTTCAACCCCTATCTCTTTAAAAAATGCTTGTAGTTGCTTATAATCCATCACCTCTAAAGCAGGTGTCATAAAGCGACCCTCACGACCAAAAGAAGCCATAAAGAGTTCGTTAGAGAGGGTATTGGTCAAATTGCAACGTCCACCCCCTGTAGCCTTTAATTTAGCACCTATTTTAGGAAGCTTCTCTAAAAGTAATACATCATGACCTTTCCGTGCTGATATAATGGCAGACATCATACCTGATGCTCCTGCTCCAATAATAATGACATTTTTTTGATTCATTTTTTCTCTTTTATCTGTTTTAAAATTATACATAAAAATTTTAGAATTAGAATTAACTAACTTTCAGACTCTTCCGTTATAACTGTAGATAATTAAAATATATATCTAAGGATAAAAATGGAATTAGCAAATAAAATAACAAGAGAAAATGTAGAAATTATGGTTCTAACCTTTTACGGTAAAGTTTTAAAAGATGATACGGTAGGACCATTTTTTATTGCTAAATTGGGTGACGATATAAATAATGATTACTGGAAACCACATATTCTTTTACTTGTTAATTTTTGGTCATCCATTGCTTTGGGTGATGAGTCTTATAATGGTAACCCTCTTGCTCCTCATTTTTCAATAGGAGAGCTAAGTCATGGTGTGTTTCAAGAGTGGTTAAAGCTCTTTTTTGAAACAGTAGACAGCATCTATGAGCCAGAAGTAGGAGCAATATTTAAAGAGAGAAGTAAAATTATTGCAGGTAATTTTATGAGGAATCTTGGAATATATACGCTCTAAACAATTAAAATATAAAATTAAGGATAAAGATGAAAATAGAAGAGATAGAAGCAAAACACAACTATAAATTTCCAAAATTATACAAAAAATTATGGGAAAATGGTATGTTAAATTGGATGGGAGATTGGGGTGATAAACCTTTTAGCATAACAAATACTTGGGAGAATTCTATCTATCCTACAATTAAAAATAATCCTCCTCTTCTGCTCCATACAGGTGGTTATGATTTTGAACTACTTACAAGTAATGCGATGTATCAGTATAAGTTTGATGAATTATGGAATATAAATGAGCATCATTTTATTCCTTTTGCCAAAACTGCAGAGGGTGATGTTTATGCTTTTTATAAAAATATTGAAATAGATGGAGAGAATCCTATTGTTCATATTCTTCAAAATGATGAGTCAAAAATTATCGCAAAAAACTTTGAAGATTTCATTTTTCGTCAAATGTTAACTGCTATTTGTGATGTAGAGAAAGATGAAATATCTGCTGATTATGGGGATGACTTTGAAGCATATCGAAAAGATATTCTTAGCGATTTAAGAACCATAAGCCCTTATATTAACAAGCAGTATGTCGCTCTTTTAGAGGAGTTCTTTAAAAGAGAAGAAATTTTAGAAGGAATGTTCTCGTACGGTCTTATGAGTACCAATGAACTTAACCTAACCATTAAAAAATATTTAGGTTTTGAACAACTTAATGAAACGTTTGAGCATGAAATTTAGAATTTTATATGTATTATACTTTTAAATTCATTTTTTATTATGTTTATATTGAATATAATAAAGTATCAATAATTTTAAAAGGATAGAATAAATGGAACAAGAGATTTTAGGACTTTTTGACAAATGGAATGAGACATTACAAACAGGTAATCCAGCAGAGGTTGCAGCAGGATACGCAAAAGAAGGAGGAATCTTGGTACCAACTGTTTCTCCTTTGGTAAGACATAATCATGCTGAGATAGAAGATTATTTTGTACATTTTTTAGCCAAGCATCCATTTGGAACAATAACAGAATCAAACGTTAGAGTCTATGGTGATATAGCGATTAATTCAGGACTATATACCTTTGAGCTAGACGGAGAAGAAGAGGATAGTCGAGTAGAAGTAAAAGCAAGATTTACCTATGTCTACAAAAAAGAGGGAGACGACTGGTTAATATTAGAGCATCACTCTTCAGTTCTACCATAAAACAAATATTTATATAGAGAGACAAAAAAGTTTCTCTATTAAAAACTTCTTTCCTTTAAATAAAAACTACCCACTTCCAATCAATAGCACAAAAGAGAATCAGAACATAACAGTAAGGTGATATGGGAGTAGAAAAGAGATAAAGAGATCAAAGGAAGAGAGCAAAGAGAGTGAGAGGAGGGTTGACAAAGCATAACATAATACGGCATTATGTTATGATTAGACTTTCAAATTTGTGCATCTACGACATCTTGAACATTAGAGTAGATTTGAATAGAGAGCTTTCCTAAACTACTCTTTACTACTTCACCTTGATTGTTAATAACTTTATTTTCATAACCACGAGGAGCTACAACTTCAATGTTTCCTCCATCACCTTCAGCTACCTTTGTTGTACCATCACCACCACAGCCTGTTAAAATAAATGTTGCAACTACAACACTCAAAAATGAATTTTTCATCATATTTCCTTGTTTTAAGATGGGTGTATTTTAGGAAGTTTCGATGACAGAAATTGTCATTTAAGCAAGAGTTACTTTAATAAAAAAATTAATATATTAAAAAAGATAAATAGAAGACAGTAAGACATCTTCTATAAAAGTTATTGTAAATAAGCCTGTAAAGATGCTCTAAACTCATCATCAAGTATCTTAGGTGAGAGTATTTTCAAGTCAGGTAACCATTTTTTGATTAATGGTAAAATTTCCATACTTTGGCGTGTACTCCAAAGTAAATTCAATAGAACTATAATGTACCCTGAAAAAAG